>CAZRYV010000185.1:0-4463 GCA_964604385.1 uncultured Brachyspira sp. | reverse complement strand
TTATTTTTCAAATCTCAATCTAACCGAATTTGCATGAGCCTCTAATTTTTCATTTTCTGCAAAATTGATTATACTGTCTTTGACTTTATGCAAAGCTTCTTTAGTATAATAAGTGACATAAGATTTTTTAACAAAATCGTCTACTGAAAGCGGAGAAGAAAATTTAGCCGTTCCGCTCGTAGGCAAAACATGATTTGTCCCCGATAAATAATCACCCAAAGCTTCGGGAGTGTTTTCTCCCAAAAATATGGAACCTGCATTTTTTATTTTTGAAAGAATCGAAAAAGGCTCTCTTATATTTATCTCCAAATGTTCGGGCGCCATCTCGTTGCTTATAAAAACTGCATCGTTTAAATTTTTTGTTATAATTATTTTTCCGTTATTTTTTATAGATTCTTCGGCAATTTCTTTTCTAGTTAATTTTTGTAATTGTTTATATAATTCTTCATTTACCTTATTTGCAATATCTTCGCTTACCGTAATTAATATGCTTGAAGCGAGTCTGTCATGTTCCGCTTGAGCTAGCATATCCGCCGCTATATGAACGGGATTTGCATTATCGTCCGCTATAATAAGAACTTCGCTTGGACCTGCAAACATATCGATAGAAATTTCGCCGTATACGAGTCTTTTTGCCGTAGCGACATAAATATTTCCCGGTCCCGCTATTTTATAAACTTTAGGGACGCTTTCGGTTCCATAACTTAACGCCGCAATAGCCTGCGCTCCGCCTATTTTAAAAACTCTGTCTACGCCGGATACTTTAGCCGCAGCCAAAATAATATCGTTTATTTTTCCGTTTTTATTCGGAGGAGAAACCAAAACGACTTCGGGAACTTTAGCTACTTTTGCGGGAATAACATTCATTAAAACCGTAGACGGATAAATCGCCGTTCCTCCCGGAATATAAACTCCGACTTTTTCTATCGGTTTTATTATCTCTCCTATAACGATTCCGTTTCCTTCGTTTATTATAAAACCGTTTCTTATTTGACGCCTATGAAATTTTTCTATATTTTTATAAGCCAAATTGAGAGTTTTTTTTAATTTTCCGTCTATTTTGTTATAAGCTAAATCGATTTCTCTTTTGGAAACTTCTAATTTTTTTGTGTCGGCGTTATCGAATTGCTTATTATATTTTATTAAAGCCTTATCTCCATTTTTTTTGACATCCTCGATTATCGCTTTAACTTTTTTATTAATATTATCATAACTGAATTGACTCCTAACGAGTATTGGTTTTAACGAATCGCCTCGCTTATAATTTATAATTTTAATCATAATGTCTCCTCTATATTTTTAACGATTTCGGATATTAAACTATTTTTAAATTTAAAACTAACTTTATTTACGATTAATCTCGAGCTTATATAATCTACAATATCCTTAATCACAATTAAATTATTTTCTTTTAAAGTGCTTCCCGTTTCCACTATATCTATAATCACATCTGACAAATTAAGTATAGGCGCCAACTCAATCGAACCGTTTAATTTTATTATTTCTACATCTCTATTTATCGAATCAAAATATTTTTTCGACACATTAACATATTTTGTAGCCACTCTCAATCTTCTTTCTATATTCTCTTTATAATCTTTTACAGAGGCTATGGATAATTTGCATTTTCCGAATTTCAAATCGAGCAGTTCGTAAACATCATGCGAGTTTTCAAGCAAAATGTCTTTTCCTATAATTCCAATATCGGCGACTCCTTTCTCGACATAAATTCCAACATCGGAAGGTTTTACTATCAAATATCTTACGCTTGAATTTTCAAAAACGAGTTTTCTATTGTCTTTTAATAATTCTTTGTTTTCGTATCCTATTTTTTTTAATAAATCGTATACTTTTTTTAATAATCTGCCTTTCGGCAACGCTATATTGATTTTATCCATTTTATAATTTTCTTAAATTTATTTTTTATTTATTATATAATAAAATTATCTTTTTTGTAGTTTTTCGTAGTAAAAAATTATAATTATTAAAAATTTCTACAAATATAAAATATGGTTTTTCAACAATAAAAAGTAAAAATATATAATAATTCGCTTTTATTTTTTACGATATTATTATAAAATATGATTTATTTATTAAACGATTATAAACAAACGGAGATTATAAATGAAAAAAATAAATTTAATAATAATTTTTATGTTTATATTTACTTTAATATTAAACGGCAATGTTATGGAGGATGAAATATTAAGGCTCATTAATTTGGAGAGAAGTAAAGAATCTCTTCCGCCAATTCCAAATAACGAAAGATTGCATTCGATAGCTTTATATCATAGCGACAATATGGCAAATAATAAATTTTTTGGAAATACGGATTTGGATGGACTTGATTCAAAAGGCAGACAAATAAAATTATATCCCGAAATGGTAGGAACTATAACCGAAAGTTTTGCAAAATTGGATGTCATTCCTCTTACCGATAAAAACGCAGCTTCAAGTATAGTAAAAAAATTAATGGGAACGCCGGACGATAAAAAATATATAATGTCAAAAGATTTCAACGGTATAGGAGTCGGAGCTTCAAAAAGAGGAATAGGAGTATATGTTACTATAACTTACGCCGATATAATAGCCGAAGAAGTTGATTTTAAATCGGAGGCAAAATATGGAGACGATATTACGGTAAAATATAGAATTTTAAATAAAGCTCCTTTCACGGATTTTAAGATTGCGGTAGAAACTGCCGATAAAAATGCAAGAATACTCGGAGATGACGGAAAAACTTATATAGGCGCTGTCATATACGATTTAAACGATTCGGGAAATAATGTTTTGAGCAGAACTTTTAAAGCCGAATACGGATATGGCGATTATAAAATATCCATTCTATATAAAGGCGAACGATACGAAAGCAATATAAAAACTATAACGGTAAAATAAAGATACGATGAAATTTCGCAGAAGATTTGAAATAAAAAGCGGCATAGATTTAACGCCGATGATAGACATAGTATTTAATCTATTAATATTTTTCATGGTTGGAACTACCATAATAGAAACTCCTCAAATAGAAATTAGTTTGCCAAAATCAAGCTCCGCTGTCGGAAAAGATTTAAATCAAAATATAATAATAACGATAGCGAAAGAAGGACAAATATATGTTAATGGCGAAGAAATCAATGATATAGATTCTTATCTTTCAAATCTTTCGTCTATAGAAGGCGAACTTGAAAAACCCGTTGAAATAAGGTCGGATGAAGATGTGAGGACGCAGATTCTTATATCCGTTATAGACAGCGTGAAAAATGCAGGATTTACAAGATTAAGTATAGCGACAGATTCTACGGATTAACCAAATTAAATTGTATAATTTTTATTATAATAATAAATTTCATTTTCAGATAAATGCATCAAAAAATTATTTCCTCTCGTTTATTTTTTAAATTTATTCCTAAATTTATCTCTTAATTTTTTAATCGGTATCCACCAAGAAATATTTTTTATGTTTTCCTCATTTATTTTTATAGTGAATTTAATAAAGAATATGTATATAAAAATATAGTCTTCGTTATTATAAATGCCAAATAATTTAATCCAATTTTCAGAATATTTTTTATTAATCTCTGTTAATTTTTTATTAATCTCGTTAATTTTATTTTCAATAGATTTTGTTTTCTGTTCAGATATTTTATTTATTAACCAAAGCGGGTTATTCTTAAAATAATCTGTATATTGATAATAATTCCAAAAATCATAAAAATATTTTTCATCGGCTACATCTTCATGCCATGGTTTGAGCCAAGTGATATGCAATATTACTATATCTTCTCCTGTATCGCATTCATAAAAATTATCCAAAGAAGTTTTATCATAAATAGAATAGGTTCTTAAATAATTGTATTTAGGTTTAATAAATTTTACCTTATTATTAAACACATAATTTAAAGTATTTTGGTCCATCAACATATCATGATTTTTATTTCTATAATCTAATAATAATTCTTTAATATTATTTAATCTTAATATTTTAGTGTTTAAAAGCATTACTCCGCTATTAAAATAATCTTTTGTCCCTAACGATAATTGTATATGTTGTATTTCGCTTCCAATATAATCTTTTACTACAGAAGCATAATATTCGTTTATATCCGTATTAAAAAGTTGAGTTAAGTCTTTTAGTATTATCGTGTCGCTATCTAAATATAAAACTTTATCATAGTCGGGTAAAATATTTGCTATATCGAATTTAAATATTGCAGCTGAAGTTAAATAAGGATGCGTGTCGTCAAAATTGTAATGTTGTTTAAAATGCAAAATTTCTATATATATTTTATCGTTAATATTTTTTGAAATAAATTCGTCAAATATTTTTTTATTTTCATAGTTTATTGAAACTCCTATGATATGGGTTTTATAAATAGAATTTTCGTTTTTATTCATTATCGCCGAAGTTATCGAAACTATAGTCGGCATAATATAATTGTCATCGGTTATATAGACTATTA
>CAZRYV010000184.1:0-4502 GCA_964604385.1 uncultured Brachyspira sp. | reverse complement strand
TTTTTTAATCTTCTTTTTTTATCAAAATCGCCTCTCGCTCCCGTAAGTATATATCCTATTTTATCTATACTCTTTCTTAAAAGCTCCACTCCTTCGGCAGATTCCGTTCCTGTGGATATTTTATTGTTATAAAGCAAATATTTTTTTCTCACATTCATTGGCGATAAATTCGGCATAACGACATTTGCTCCATGCAATATTCCAAGTTCTCTTCCGCCTCGTTTTATAGTGCCAAGCGCCGTGGTTGCGGGTATTAAAGATAACGGAAATATCAAACGAAGAACGCTTATAAGAATCAAAGTTAATTCCATCTCTCCGATTTTTTCGTTTGCAAAAGGCGTATCTTTATGAGGCAGAAATGGACCGATTCCTATCATTTCGGGTTTAATCTCTTGCATAAATATCAAATCGCTCGCTATATTTTCTAATTTTTGATAGGGGCTTCCAATCATCATTCCCGTTCCAGTTTGAAATCCTAGTTTCTTCAAAGCTCTCAAGCATTCTTTTCTATTTTCCAAACTCATATATTTCGGATGCAGTTTAGAATAATGTTCGTTTTCGGAAGTTTCATGCCTTAAAAGAAATCTGTTCGTTCCGTTATTTTTTAACTCTTTATAATATTCTTCGTCCTTTTCTCCTATCGATAAAGTTAAAGCACAATCGGGAAATTCTTTTTTTATCGCTTTTACTATATTTGACATTCTAGTTATATTAAAAAAATTATCTTCTCCGCCTTGCAAAACGAAAGTTCTAAAACCTATATCGTATCCTATCTTGCAACATTCGAGTATTTCGTCTTTATTTAATCTGTATCTTTCGGAGTTTTTATTGCTTTTTCTTATTCCGCAGTAAATACAATCGTTTTTGCAATAATTTGTGAACTCTATAAGCCCTCGCATAAAAATATATTTTCCAAAAATTCCGTCTGCTTTTTTTCTAGCTTTTTCTCTCAAATATTCTTTCAATTCTTTTATATTTTCTTTTTCTTTTTTGCCGATTTTCTTTTTATTTATATCATTGTCGTATTCGAAAGAAGACAAAAGAGTCAAAGCGTCTTTATAGGAAATTTTTTCTTTTTTGTCGATTTTATCTATTATTTTTTTAGCCTTATTAATATCGTTAATATTTTTAATATCGTTCATCAAATATAATTAACTCCGTTTATTTTAGCTATAGCCATGCCGTAATTTGTTATCGGTTTATTTTGTTTTTCGCATAATCTTATTCGGTTTAATATTTGCCTTCTCGTTCCCATACATCCTCCGCAATGAATAATTAAATCGTATTTCGATAAATCGCTTGGAAAATCCGCTCCCACCGTATAGTCGATATCGAATGCAAAACCGAATTTATTTTTAAGCATATTAGGAATTTTAACTCTTCCTATATCTCCTTCCAACGGAATATGAGTGCAGCTTTCGGCTATAAGTATTTTGCTTTCTTTATTGAGATTATCTATAAAATCCGCTCCCTTTTTGTAGATTTTTTCATCTCCTTTATATCGAGCGAAAAGAACGGAAAAAGAAGTTAATGCGCTTTCTTCGGGTTTTAATTTTTCAACTTCCTTAAAAACTTGCGAATCGGTTATTATAACTTTCGGAGGTTTATTAAGACTTTTTAGAGCGATTTCCAATTTGTCGAATGAAACGCAAATAACTATAGCTTTATTATCGAGTATATCTCTTATAGTTTGAACTTGCGGGAGAATCAATCTTCCCTTTGGAGCTTGTATATCCTGCGGCATTACGAGTAAAACCGTATCGTCCTCTCCGACTATATGTTCTACTATGCCGATTTCGTCATCTTTTGAAATACTTTCTTTTAAATTTTTTATTATCGTTTCTATAAGAATATCTATATTTATTTTTTTAATAGCGCTTATCAAAACACAATCTATATCGAAAATTTCTTTTATATTTTGTTCCATTATTTTATAATTTCGTTTTAAGTCGATTTTATTTATAACGGCAATAATCGGAATACCAAGTTCGGATAATTGATTTTTCCATTCTAATTCCAAAAGATAATCTTTGTTTTTTATACTTCTATCAAAAACACTTCCGTCAAAAATACTTCCATCAAAAACGAGCAAGGCTATATCTGTAGATTCCGATATTTTTTTAGTTTTTTCTATTCTTAAAGAACCAAGTTCGCCTTCGTCGTCGAATCCCGCAGTATCGACTATAATGCATGCTCCGATTTTATTTATTTCAATAGCTTTTTTTACGGGGTCTGTTGTAGTTCCCGCATTATCCGAAACTATCGCTACATTCTGATTTGCAATCGCGTTTATTATGCTCGATTTGCCTACATTTCTTCTTCCGAAAACGGCTATATGAGTTCTGTTTGAATTTGGAGTATCGTTCATTTTTATTTCCAATTTATTTACAACTAAAAAATCAAAACTAAATTTTAAATTAAAATTAGAATTTAAAATCTCTTTTTCCTTCGTCTATATAATCCAAAGCGTTTACGAGTTTATTTTTTACCTTTTCATTTGGGATTTTTTCTATTTCGTTAATCATTACTCTGCAAGTTTCTTTTTCGGTATCGTTTGAGGCGTAATCGTTCGAATATTCTTTCAAGGTTATTATGGCGTTAGCCTGACAGAAATTTTTTATCTGTCCGCTTTTTGCAAAACTCATAAATCTGTCTCCCGTTCTGCCCTCTCTATAACATGCCGTGCAAAAACTTGGCAGATAATCTATTTTGCATAACCATTTTATTATATCGTCCAACGAGCGCGTATCGTTAACTTCAAACTGTTTTGAATTTTCTTCCTCTTCTTCAACATATCCTCCAACGCTGGTTCTCGAGCCTCCGCTTATCTGCGAAACTCCCACTTCCAAAACTTCTTCTCTAGATTTTTGACTCTCTCTCGTGGAAACTATTATTCCCGTATAAGGAACGGCTATTCTTAAAACCGCCACGATTTTCTTAAACAAATTATCGGTTATAGCGTTTGGAAAAGAATTAAGGTCGACATCATCCGCCGGTCTTATTCTCGGAACGCTTATCGTATGAGGTCCGCAACCGAAAGTATATTCCAAATGTTTTGCATGATAAAGCATCGCCGTAAAGTCGTATTTATAATCATAAAGTCCAAATAAAACTCCAATTCCCACATCGTCTATTTTACCTTCCATCGCCCTGTCCATAGCTTCCGTGTGATATTCGTAATCGCTTTTAGGTCCCGTAGGATGAAGTTTCTCGTAAGTGGGTTTATGATAGGTTTCCTGAAATAAAACATAAGTGCCGATTCCCGCATCTTTTAATTTTTTATAATTTTCAATCGTAGTAGCCGCTATATTTACATTTACTCTTCTTATAGCTCCGTTTTTATGTTTAATTCCGTAAATTGTTTTTATGGATTCTAGTAAATAGTCCATACTTGCATATTCGGGGTCTTCTCCCGTTTCGAGAGCGAGTCTTTTATGCCCCATATCCTGCAATGCAATAACTTCCGCTTTTATTTCTTCTTGAGTTAATTTTTTTCTTGCGATATTTTTATTTTTTGCATGATAAGGACAATATACGCAACCGTTGATACAATAATTAGATAAATATAAAGGAGCGAACAAAACTATTCTTCTTCCGTATATTTCAAGTTTTATCTTCTTTGCAATTTCATATATTTTATTTTCTATATTTTTATAATCGCAAAGCAATAACGCTAAAGCTTCGGAAGGTTCAAGCCCTTTCATTTCTTTTGCCTTATCCAATATTTTTTCGATTTTTGAAATGTCGTAATTTCCGTTTTCAACTTCAAATATTGTTTCTAAAATTTTAGAATCGTTTATAAATTCATTTGCATTTTTTGATTTTAAGTCGAATTTAAAAGACATAATAACCTCCAAATAAAAACTGTTTAAAATATTATTGGTTATTTATAGGATTAGGTATTGTATAATTAAGTTATTATTTTGTAAATAGTTAAAAGATAGGCGTCATTATAAAATTATGCTAAATAAATATATATTAAATCGTTTATTTATTTTAATTTAACAATAAAAAACAATAAAAAAATATAAAAATAATAATAAAAAATAAAAAAATTATAATATTTAAGTATTTACTTTTTTTTAAAAAAATATTATAATACTACTTGTATAATTAAAGTTATTATTATGTCGCCGTTTTATTGGGATGATAAACGGATTAAAAACATAATATAAGCGACTTTGAAAATTTAAATTTTTTAAACACTATTCACGGAGGGTAGTAATTATGATTATCAACAATAATGTTTCGGCATTAAATGCCAACAGGCAATTGAACTTAACCGGAAGTTCAATGACAAAAACAATCGAATCGCTTTCAAGCGGACAAAGAATTAACAGAGCGGGAGACGACGCTTCCGGATTAGCAGTATCCGAAAAAATGCGCTCTCAATATCGCGGTCTTCAACAAGCCACGAGAAACGCTCATAGCGGAATTTCTTTCATTCAAACTACGGATGGTTATTTAAATGAAACAACCAATATTATGCAAAGAATGAGAGA
>CAZRYV010000183.1:0-4510 GCA_964604385.1 uncultured Brachyspira sp. | reverse complement strand
AAACAAGTATCGCTGTATGATACCTGTTGTATGTTAATATATAAATAAATTAAAAAAAATTGACAAAGGAGTTAAAAAATGTCAGAAAAATTTTATTGCAAATACTGTGGAAGTGAAAAGTCTAGTGTAAGCAGTTTAACAAGTGGTTCATGCTCGAAAAACCCAGAAGGAAAATATCATGCCCCTTATGAGGGTAGCAAAAAATCCAAATATGCTTGTAAATACTGCGGAAGTGAAAAGTCTAGTATAAGTAGCTTAACAAGTGGTTCATGCTCTAAAAATCCGAGTGGCAAATATCATGTTCCGCTTTGATAGGTTTTGAGTTCAGAGTAGGTAGAAGATAATGATTTTACCTACTCTAAAAAATTAAAATTAAAAAATGTAATAAATAAAAAAGGAGAAATAAAATGGCAAATTATTATTTACACAGAATATCTTATAAAAAGGATATATCTTATCCACTGTTGGATAAAGAAAATTATTTATCTATAGGATTTGGCGGTGTTTCTATTGATAAGTTATATGAAATAGTCGCTAAAAATGATAGAAAGGCTTTAAATAAACATCTTTGGAGATTTATAAACTTCAAAAAAGACGATTTAATAGTAATTCCAAAACCACATAAATTCTCCGTATATAAAATTATTGGAGATAAATTCATAGGAAACGATAATAAAGAATTAACCGAAGCATTAACAAAACTAAATCTAAATAATAATGAAAACGGAAAATATAAATTAGGTTTCTTTTGGAAGGTAGAACCTGTAGTCAAAAATATAAGCCGAAATGAATATGCGGACGCTTCACTTACAAGAAGAATGCATTATCAGGCTACAAATATTACATGTAACGATATAAAAGATTCAATAGATAATGCAATAAAAGGATTTAACGAAAAGAAACCTATAAATTTATTTTCAGATATAATCGATAATTGTTGCGATAATATATTAAAATTAATTAAAGAAAAATTAAATCCTGACAAATTTGAAAAGTTAATAGAATTATATTTTAAGCAATGCGGAGCAAACGATGTTTATAAACCAAGTAAAACGGATAATAGCGAAGGCGATTGCGATGTTGAGGCTGTATTCGAACCTATAAAAACTATTATACATGTTCAGGCTAAATTTTATAAAGGAACAGCTGGAAAATGGGCGATAGAACAGATTAACGATTTTATAGAGTTTATCGATAACAAACCAGAAGATGACGGTTATATTCATATAGGTTGGGTAATATCGACATGCGATGATTTTTCCGATAAAGCAAAGGAACTAGCCACAGAAAATAACAGATTATTGATAAACGGCAAAACTTTTTCCGAAATGCTTATACGCTCGGGAATGCATACTATAGATAAAAATATATAAATTTTAATAAGAACGAATAATAAAAGTATAGTTTTTAATTAAATTATACTTTTATTAATTTTAACTAAATAAAATAAATAAAAATTAGGAAAGACAAAATGAAAAACAATTTAACGAAAAAGAAATCAATAATTTATTACAACAATCCGTTATTAAAAATAATATTGAGGATAAATAAAATAATTTGAAATTAAATTTTGCTATACTCTTTTTTCTTTTACTATTCCGCTTTTATAGGCGTCCAAAAGTTCGGATAAATCGGATATCCTTTTCGATAGCTCTTTTCCCGTATCGGTTTCGCCTACTGTGATTCTTTTATGAAATCTTTCGACTACTGTGGTTTTTGGAGAAATTTTAAAACCCGATTCTACGACTTCGGCAAAAGGTCTATGTTCGGCAATAATCATCATATTTGAATTAGATATTAAAGTATATCCTCCGATTCCCGTGTTTTTATGATAAGCTTTCGACAATCCGCCGTCTATAACGAGCAGTATTCCTTCGCCCTTTATCGGACTTTCTCCCTTATGAGTTTTTACGGGAACATGTCCGTTTACTATATGAGATTTGTTAATGTCAAGATTGAATTCTTTTAATATGCTTTTGCAGTATTCTTTATTTTCTATATGATAATAATATGGATTGTAATGTTCTTTATGAGTAGCCTTATCTTCTATAAAATATCTTTCAAAAGTAGTCATTTTATTTTTACCAAACAGAGGAGATTTTGGACCGCTCCATAAATACCAACAATAATCCAAAGCGTTTAACTGTTCTTCGCTTCCGACTTCGCAGTAAAAAGCTTTTCTTACCTTATCTTCGACTTGTTTTAAATATCTCATTCCCGACAAATATTGTCCGTCTATATAAACATCGTCAAAAGTTCCGTCATCTTTCGTAGGGATGCATCCATGATAAAGCAAATTGCCGTTAAATATTTTATATATTCCTCCCTTATCGTATATATAATTTGTATGTCTTTGCAAAACGGGGCTGTTTATAAAGGAAGCTGCCAAAGTTTGAATTAAAATATTTTCCTCTTCCGTTAATTCAAAAGGATTTTCAGGATTGATAGTAGGAAAATTTTTATCTCTTAATTCGTAAACTTTATCCTCTATTTTTATAGTTCCATTTTTATAATCTATTTTATCGAGTAAAATTCTTTCGTCCATTCCGTAATTAGGATGTCTTTTTATTAATTGGCATTCCAATTTAAATTGTATTATCGAAATCGCCTTATGCATTTTAGCTGCCAAATCTTTATCCACCTCGTCATACATATTTTTATCTAAAGTGTTAGGCTTAAAAACTTCACAAGGGTCGTCTTTATAAATTTCATTTGCAAAAGATGATAGAGACCTTAAATTAATTCCGTAACTATATTCCAATAAATCAAAATTATTATATCTTATGGCAAGACGAGCCGCATTAGCTACGCAAATTAAACTTCCTTTAGCCGCTCCAAGCCAATGAATATCATGATTTCCCCAAACGATATCGACTTCGTTAAAAGTCATTATGCTTTCCATAACCTTATCGGGATGAGGACCTCTGTCGTAAATGTCTCCCACTATATGAAGTCTGTCAACGGAACATTGACGAATAAGTTGGCATAATGCTATAATAAATTTTTCTTCAGCTGAAATTTCTATTATGGAATCGATTATTGAAAAATAATAATTTTCTTTATTTTCTTCGTCTCCCGTCTGAAGAAGTTCGTCAAGTATATACGCAAAATTAGAAGGCATTTTTTTTCTTATTTTAGAGCGGGTATATTTGCTTATCACAACTTTGCATATTCTTATAAGTCTGTAAATAGTGATTCTGCACCAATCGTTAAAATCCTCTCTACTCGATTTTTGATTTATAAGATTTTTTGTGTCGACTATTAATATTTGAAGTTCCACCCTTTCGTTTTCGGGCAAAGTATTTTTAAATAAAAATTCAATTTTTTCTCTTATGACTCCCGAAGAAGTTCCAAGCAAATATTCAAAACCTTCAGATTCTCCATGTATATCGCTTAAAAAATATTCCGTGCCTTTCGGAAGTTTTGAGATTGCCTTTAAGTTTATTATTTCAACGGAAGCGTCATCTATCGTGGGATAATTTTTTGAAAGAAGTTCTAAATAATCTTTATCTTTATTAGCCATAAAAAACTCCTTAAAAGGAAAAATAAAAAATCAACTTATATATTATAAGTATATACAAATTTATGAGTTAATCTATAGCAATATGTAAAAATATCATAAAAATTTTATTTGTTTTAAAATATCGTTTTAATTTATTGACAAAAAATAAAATAAATATATAATGTTTGAATATTCTAACAATTTGGAGAATCTTATGAATATTAATTTAGACGGAGTTTCAGAAACTTTATTAATAACTTTATACGCCAAAGCGAGCGAAGGCAAAAGAAAAGACGCCATAATAAAAGATTTGAAATCCGAAGAAATTTTGAAAAAAATAGATTATGACTTTTCTAAATTTAAAAAATTTGAAAAAAATCAGCTTGGCACGGTTATAAGAACTAAAATAATAGACGAAATTATAAAAAATATAATCGAAGAAAGCGATTCTAATACTTTTACGATAATAAATTTGGGAGCGGGTTTGGATACGAGAGCAAACAGATTTATTAAAGATAATATTTTTTGGTTCGATATAGATTTTGAAGATGTAATTAAATTAAGAAAAAAATTTTTCCACGAACTTGAAAATAATAAAAATTATACGGAAATATCTTCTTCCATATTGGATTACGATTGGATAAAAAGAGTTGAAAACAGAGGAACCGTAATAATAATATCGGAAGGCGTATTAATGTATATAAACGAAAACGATATTAAAGAATTGATTGAAAATATTTCTAAAAGTTTTCCAAATTCTCATTTTATTTTCGATACTATACCCACTTTCTTTTCAAAACGAACGAAATTTCATAGCGCCGTAAAACAAACTAACGCTACATTTAAATGGGGATTGGATAAACCTTCGGATATTGAAAAATTAAACGGACATATAAAATTTATAAAGAGTTATTATTACGGAAATTATTTCAAAAAAAGATGGGGAATAATACATTTTATAAAGTATATTCCGTTTTTAAATAAGATTTTCAATTTTAATACTTTGCA
>CAZRYV010000182.1:0-4569 GCA_964604385.1 uncultured Brachyspira sp. | reverse complement strand
TATTTTTTAATTATTAAATATTGGGTTAATTGTATGGTATTTTTAATTTTTTGTCAAGAGTTTTAAATCGCTAAAACGGACAGAAAAGAAAAATTTTTAATAATACCTGCTATAATAATCGTAGCTTTTCATTACTTTTTCCACATAATATTCGGTTTCTTCGATATCTATAAATCTCCCCGTTTTATACATATTGTTAGTTCCGTATTCGTTTTTCCATCTATTTCCTCTGCTCGAACCGGCGTTATATTTTGCCGCAACAATAATATAATTGCTTGCATTCTCGCTCGTAAAAAGCCACGACAAATGCGAAATTCCCAAATATATATTTTGTTTCGGGTCGTTCAAATTAAGAGGATTGAATTTATATCTCGTCTTTTTATTTTCCGCTCCCGCAGTTGACGGCATAAGCTGCATTAATCCTCTCGCTCCCGCCCAAGAGATAGCTTTTGCGTCAAATAAACTCTCTTCTCGCATTATCGAATAAACGAACTCGGGTTCTATTTTATAATATTTCGATTCAGGAACCACATACTCGTCAAAATATCTCGGATAAATATATTTTCTAAACTCTTCGGGTAGCAAATCTACATTTTCCGAATAATTATAGCCAAAATATTTTCCAATGTTATTGCATATCTGCATAAATCTTTTCGTATTCGAAGAATCCATAAATATTTTTTGAGCATAATAAAATAACGGATAAGTGATTTGAGTTTTTCCATAAACTTTATTAAATTCGTTGTAAGAGTTTTGAATGTCGCCGTAATAATAAAGTAGAATCGATTTATTTACTTCGCCTCTCGTTTGTAAAGAAAGTTGATTAAATATTTCGTTTTCAGTTCTTTTGGAATAAAAATCTTTAACAAATTTGTTTTGCATAAATATTTCTTTTGCAATATTTCTCGCTTCATTTACAAGTTTGTCTTCTTTTTTGCTTGCGATATAATCTATAAATTGAATCTTATTAAGGAATTCGAGAGTTTTGGAATAATTTGAACTTGCAAAAAATTTTTTAGCCGTTTCCATATAATAATCGTTGCTTAAAGATACGGTTTTAATCATATCTTCGTTTGCCAAAGTTAAAGCGCCTTTAATATAATAGGGATTTTTGCTCGTTAAAAGAGTTTTCATTATATAGTCGTCTCTTTTTTCTATATATTCAAATTCTTCCGCAACCCAAATATTCCAAGATAATGCGAAATCGTTTCTTGATTTTGAATGCCGCTCTTCCAACAATTTTAAGGCATAGTAAGTTTCGGTTTTATTTTTTAATTTCAAAGCCTTTCTTAAATAATTTTTTAAAGAGTTTTCAGTCCAACTATTATTTTTAAATTCCTTCAAACTGTTTGTTAAATATCTTTTTGCCAAAATTAAATTATTGGATTTTAAACTTTCAGTTATAAATATATTATATATTCTTGGAACATAATCGTCCTTTGGATATTCTTTTAAAAAAGTTCTATATAAAGCGGTTGATTTTTCAATATTTTTTAATTTATAATAATTATCTGCGCTATGATAAAGTCCCAATCTTCTATAAGATTTATTATTCGTATTTGAAAGATATTGTTCGAATAATTTTGCAGCCTCTTCCCTTTTGCCCGCCTGTTGATTTATTCTTGCAATATAATATATCGAATTCGCCTTATTGTAATTTTGTTTTATCAAAGAATTAAAGTAATTTAAAGACGCCGTTCTGTATCCCGCTTCGTATAATTCTGTAGCCATTTTATATTTTATATTATTCGACAATTCCAAAGCCTCTTTTTGAAAATTATTATTGAAATAAATTATCGCATCTCTGTTATAAAATTGATTTATAAGTTCCAAAGCTATCTCTTTATTTTTATCTTTGTCTTTACTGTTTTGCAACGCTCTCAAACCTACAAACTCTTTAATCCATTTTTGAGTTTTTCCTCCAAAAAAATTGCTTATCGGATAATCGTCTCTGTAGAATTCGGCTAACGCTTTATACTGTTCGGCATACGGATAAAGAGAAGAGCGAGGATGTTCTTTCATAAGCGTAGAATATAAATCTATAGCCTCGCCATACATTTTGTAATTTAAAGCGCTTTTAGCTCCGTAATATATAACATAATCTCTAATTAAAATTTCATCTCCGCCGTTTATTATATTTGTAAATTGATTATAAGCATTTAAATATTTTTTTTCGTTATACAATTTCAAAGCCGTGCCGTAATTTATTTTATTTTTTGAAACTATATTCGGAAGCTCGGGCATATTTTTGGCGTTCAACATAGAAGTCGCTATTATTACAATCAATTCGAACGATAGAGCAAGTAAAAATATTCTTTTTTTCATTAATTTATACGATTTATATAATCTGATTTTTTATTTTCGTTTATTTTATATTTATTTTAATTTTAATTTATTTATTAATATTATATAAAAAGTTATGATAAGTGTTTTACAAACTTATGAAATATAATCCTATTTGAAATCCTAAATCAAACGCCGCTATATTTTCTCTGCTTATTGCGGCGGTTAAAATTCCATCTTCTTTCAAATGAAATGCAAAATCATAATTCGCATAAACTCCCACAGTCATCATAAATTTATTTTTTCCTTTAATTAAAAAATCTACGGAAGCTTTAATGTAAGGATTGTAAAAATCTTTTAAAGTGTCTCTAATGTCTCCCAAAGCCAATCTGCGATTTTCCTGCAAGTCTCCTGTATCTTTATTTTCTTTTAAATATGTCATTGAAATCGGAAATTTAATTCCTCCGCCTATTCCTAAAGATAAAAATCCAAAATTAATTCTAGGCAAAATGCCTATCGAAATATTATTTAAACTAAAATTTTCCACTATGCGATTGTTGTCGATATTATTCCTAAATTCGTATCTGTCGTTATGATATCCTATATCAAAAAATATAGCCGAAGATACTGTGTCGTAATATGAGAAAAAAATTCCGGGCTGAATGGAAAAAGAATTTTCAAATTCCCTAAAATCCGAATTGAATATTTTTCCGTTTTCGGTAGTAGCAGCACTTGCTCCAAATTGTCCCATAAAACCTATAACGAAATTTGCGCCGTTTAATTTTGCAAAAGAAATTGTAAATAAAACCGTAAGTATAATTAATTCGTTTTTTAATATTCTTATCATGAAAAAATCTCCTATCTATTATAATTTTCAAAATTGACAAAATATCCAAATTGAATTCCTATATCGAAACCCGTCATATAATTTTTATTTATTATGATGCCGTCCATAAAAGTATTTTGCTGAAATTTCATTGGAAAATCGTAATTAACATATAAACCCAACGATATATAATTAAATATATTGAAATCGAGAGAAGCCTTTACATAAGGAATAACGGAACTCTGAAACAAATCTTTTATATCTCCTCGACTTAAATAATATCTGTCTTTATCCGACCTATATATTGCCGAAATTGGAATTTTTACTCCTCCGCCGAGTCCCAAAGAAAAGAAAGAAAAATGAAATCTGCCGACAGCTCCTATAAGAAAACTGTCAAACTGATAATTTTCGGTTCTTCTGTTTCCGTTTATATTATGCTTGAAATCGTAGGTGTCATGATAATATCCGACTTCCGCTAAAACGGTTATAGATAATGTGTCGATTAACCTTTGATTCGCTCCTATCAAAAAAGTAAATCCCGAATCAAAATCTCTAAAATCTGACGGAAAAGATTTATTTGAAGACGCTCCACTTACCGCAAATTGTCCTAAAAAACCCATAGACAAACTTACGGCTTTAAGATTATAAGAATATATTCCAAATATTAACAAAGAAATTAAAAATATCTTTTTCATTCTTTCATTTAACTCCATTATAATTTATATTTAAATCTTAATAAATTTTATAAAAAAGTCAATAATAGATAATCGGAATATATAAATCTAATTTTTAATTGATATCGGTTTTGAATATTTATAAAAACTATTCTTTATTCTGCAAATTTTTAATCAATTTTACTATTATATTTTTTAAATTTTCTTTTTCTTCTTTCGATATGTCGGCAAACATTTTATTGTCATTATTTTTTATATATTCAAAAATTACATATTTTAATTTTCTGCTTTTTTCCGTCAAATAAATTTCTTTATATCTTTTATCTTCCAATCCTCTTTTTCTTCTTATAAATCCTTTTTTCTCAAGTCTAAATAAAGTTCCCGCTATCGTAGGATTGGTTAAACCTAAATAATTTTCTATATCCCTTTGATTGACTATTTTATCTTCATTACTAAATAAAAACATTAATATATCCATTTGCGAAGAAGTTAATTTATATTTTTTAAAATATTTATTAAAATTATTTTCCAACGAGGTATTAAGCTCTTTAATCAATTTTCCTACAATAAAATTTTCCATAAAATATATTATATTTTAGAGTTGATATTAATTCAATAATGCTTAAATATGCAGCAAAATATTTGATTGAAGTTTGAAATTATTTATTAAATTAAAATTTTTTGTTTAAATTAAAATTTTGTTTTAGTGCAAGTCTTCTATTTCTTTTACACTTAAACCCGTGATTTCGCTTATTAGTTTAATATCCATATTTTTATTTTTCATTG
>CAZRYV010000181.1:0-4632 GCA_964604385.1 uncultured Brachyspira sp. | reverse complement strand
GCTATATAATCGACTATTTTATCTCTGACATCTCTGCCGTAATAATCAAATTGATTTTCTCTAATTTTAATTAAATTCTCTCCGTTATTTTCCAAAAGCAAATTTATTTTATTAAAAATATCGTCCGTAGATACGGCGCTATAACCCAATTCGTTTTGCTGAAGATATATAGGATTTTCTTCTTCTTGTCCGGGCAAAGCTCCCATTGAAATTACGGGAATCAGGCAATTAATCGCTTCTATTATTGCGGTTGGACCGGCTCTCGTTATCAATATATCGTTTTCCACAAATAATTTCGGCAATTCTTGGGTATATCCGATTATATTTGGAGCATAACTTTTTGATGCGAAAAAATCGTTAAGTTTATCGAAAGTTTTTTTATTTCTTCCGCAAACCAAAGTAACTTCGCAATTAAATTTTTCATACAATTTTTTTATTATATAAATAAGTCTTTTATTTTTTTCAGAGTTGTTAAGAATAAGAATTTTTAATTTTCTGTTTATATTTGTATTTTCTCTTATTTTTTCTTTTAAATCTATAGACGGTTCAAATCCTTCTCTCACGGGCAAACCGAAAGTTATTATTTTTTCTTTGTCTATTCCGTTTTTTATCATATATTCGGATGCTTCTTTTGACGGACTTATAATTTTATCCGCTCTGTTATCGAACCATAGTTTTGTTATGGTTATTAAATCTGTAATTATTATAAAAAATTTGATATTTAATTTTTTCTTTTTTATTATATTTAACAAACTTCCGCTAAACATCGGATGAACATTTATAATTAAATCAGGTTGATATTCTTTAACAAGTTTTAAAAATCTTCTCTTTACATTGAATGCGTTATTTTTATTTATGAAATCTTTGTTTTTAAAAGAAAATTTAAAAATTTTATTCCATAACTGCGGAAAGTATTTTACGCAAGTATTATAAAGTCTTTCTGTAGCCATAAGTTCCGCTCCGCCCAAAGTAAAACCGTTTATAACCTTGCATTCTATTTTTTCTTTATATAATTTTTCAAACGACTGCATCAAAGCCGTATGAACGCTTTTATGTCCATGTCCCGTATATTCTGAAGATATTATTAATATCTTTTTCACATTCATAGTAAAAACCTTAAATAAAATATCATATATTATGTTTATTATTTTTTATTATCTTTAGTATTATACTTAAATGAAAATCTTTTGTCAATTATAATCGATTATAAACCATAAAACTATACCAAAATAAAAAAACATAAAAATGCTTTCTTAAAATATGACTTTTATTAAAAATATATTTGACTTTTTTTATTCAATTTATATAATATATCGTATAAATATATTTTTATATTTTTTAAGGAGCATTTATATGCCTAAGAAAACGATATTAGTGTTGGACGATGAAAAGAGCATTAGAACTTTATTCGAAGAAGAATTTAAAGACGAAGGATATAATGTAATATCTACCGACAGTGGCGAAGAAGCTTTGGAAATGCTTAATAAGGGGACGCCTCAAATAGATTTGGTGACATTAGATATAAAAATGCCTAAAATGGACGGATTAGATTTTTTGGCTAAAGTAAGAGAAAATCACAGAGATTTGCCTATAATAATATGCACGGCGTATAATAATTACAGACATGAATTTTCCGTATGGAATGCGGACGGATATATATTAAAATCGGGCAATTTGTCGGAAATTAAAGATAAAATAAAGAGACTCATAGGTTAAAATTTTTTATGCCTCATATACGAAAAGACCCAGTAACTAAACAATCGGTAATTATAGCTTCGGACAGAACGGGAAGACCTAGCGATTATATCACGGTAAAAGAAGATAAAAGAATTTCAAATTCGGAATTGAATTGTCCTTTTTGCAAAGGGCATGAAAATATTACTCCAGACGCTTGGGTTAGCGTAATGAACGACGACTCGGAGTGGGCTGTCAGAATAGTTCCAAATAAATATCCAATAATTGCCGAAACTAAAGCGAACGAACTTCCAAATACTACAGATTTATTTGACGCTACAAGTTCCAAAGGTTTTCATGATGTTATCATAGAAAATTCAAATCATAATTTTAATTTTTATAATACAAAAAGCGAAGATTTATTAAAAATTTTCGATGCCGTTATTATAAGATTAAAAGAACTATATAAAGAAAACGATATGCAATATAGTTTATATTTCAAAAATTTTGGAAGAGAAGCCGGAGCGAGTTTATATCATTCCCACTCTCAAATGATAACGACTCCGTTTATACCGATTCAAATGTTTGACGAGATAAACGGCGCTTTAGAATATTATAATGAAAAATCACGATGCGTATATTGCGATATAATAAACGAAGAGAAAAATCTTAACGAAAGGGTAATTTGCGAAAATAAAGAGTTTATAGCGCTCTCTCCTTTCGCTTCAAGATTTCCGTATCAGATATATATTTTACCGAAGAAACATTTTGACAGTATAATCGATTCTTCGGATTATAATTTTGATTTTGCCGATATAGTTAAAGATATATTTTGCAGGATAAATAAACTTCTTGGCGAGGTGAGTTTTAATTATGTTTTGCATACTTTACCTCCGACATTAAAACAAAAGGAAAATTATTCTTCTTCCAATCATTGGTTTTTGGATATAATTCCTAAAATGAGCAAATTAGCGGGATATGAACTCGGAAGCGGACTTTATATTAATTCCATAACTCCCGAAGACGCTGCAAAAGACTTAAAAAATTCGATTTAGGTGTTGACATTTATTTTTGATTATGTTATAATTTATACTAAATTAATTGATAATCCGAGATAGCTCAGTCGGTAGAGCAGGTGACTGTTAATCACCGGGTCGCAGGTTCGAGCCCTGTTCTCGGAGCATTAATCTTAAAGTTTTATAAGTTGAGTTATTTGTATAAAGTAAAGTTTATATACTAATAGACGATAAATAAGACAGTAAGAATAAATTTTTTCATATTTCCTTTAAATTATATTTGTAAGAGGCTCCCGATAATTCGGGAGTCTTTTTTATTCTGTTAAAATTACTAATAAAATAAAACTAAAAATTTGATTAATAATTTTTTTTAGTTTAAAATTAAAATGGTTAAATTATGTTGAATTAAATAACTTTAAATAGATTTATATAGCTAATAAAGAATTTCAAATAAAATGGCTTGACTCTGGAGTTAACTCCAATGTTATAATTGATTATATTTAATTTTAATAATTTAATTGCATATATGAAGGAGCAAATTATGACTATATCTGAAGTAAGCAAAAAAGTAAATCTTTCTGCGGATACTTTAAGATATTACGAGAGAATAGGACTAATTCCCGAAATAAACAGAAGCAAATCGGGAATAAGAAATTATACGGAAAGAGATTTGAATCGTATAGAATTCGTAAAATGTTTTAGGAATTCTGGCGTATCTATAGAAACTTTAATAGAATATATGAAACTTTTGAAGAAAGGAGATTCTACGATAGAGGATAGAAAACAATTATTAATTTCTCAAAGGGAAGTTATACAAAAAAGATTGGACGAGATTCAAAACGCTTTTGAAAGATTGAATTTCAAAATATATAATTACGAAAAATTTTTAATCGAAAGAGAAAAAAATTATTGATTATAAAATAAATTAAAATAAATTAAAATAAATTAAGATAAATTAAGATAAATAAAGAAGTAAAACGAAGGAGAATTACAATGAAAAATGTAAGATTAAATAACGGCGTGGAAATGCCAATATTGGGTTTTGGAGTATATCAAATACCGGATTATAACGAATGTAAAAAATCGGTTTTGCAAGCTTTAGAGACAGGATATAGATTGATAGATACTGCATCCGCATATCAAAATGAAAAAGCGGTTGGAGATGCCATAAAAGAAAGCGGTATAGACAGAAAAGAATTGTTTGTAACGACTAAATTATGGATTACCGAAACGGGATACGAAAAAACTAAAAAAAGTTTCGAAGAATCTATGGAAAAATTGCAATTGGATTATTTGGATTTGTATTTAATTCATCAGCCTTTCGGAGACTATTACGGTTCTTGGAGAGCGATGGAAGAATTGAACGAAAACAAAAAAATCAGAGCGATTGGAGTTTCTAATTTTTATCCCGACAGATTTGTAGATTTAGCCGAAAATAGTAAAATAAAACCTGCGGTAAATCAAATAGAAACTCATCCGTTATTTCAAAGAGAATATGACGATAAAATAATGAAAGAATACGGAACTCAAATAGAATCTTGGGGTCCTTTTGCGGAAGGAAAAAATAATATGTTTAATAATCCTATTATTTTGGAAATAGGAAAAAAACATAATAAATCGGCAGCTCAAGTGATTTTAAGATGGCTTATTCAAAGAAATGTCGTAGTCATTCCAAAAAGCGTTCGTAAAGAGAGAATAATTGAAAACTTTAATGTATTCGATTTTGAACTTTCAGAAGACGATATGAATAAAATAAAATCTATGGATATGGGAAAAAGTTTATTCTTTTCTCATCGGGATGTCGAAACTGTAAAATTGCTTATAAATTATCATAAAAAATAAAAATTTAAAAAATAAATTTGAAAATTAAACGGACTTAAATATAATTAAATTTATATTTGAGTCCGTTGCAAAATGAAATTAAAATATAATAAATTAAAAA
>CAZRYV010000180.1:0-4725 GCA_964604385.1 uncultured Brachyspira sp. | reverse complement strand
GGGCTAAAAAATCCTTCTATATATCCTTCGCTTGGAAGACATGAAGATATTTTAAGGATTAATAATGTTCAACCTGTGGAATTAGAGGAAACGGATACTGTTAAAATTTATAATGATAGTTATATACCGTTAAAATATTTTAGTGAAGAAGATAATATAATTGGAACAGTTTATTCATTAAATAAAGAATTTAATAAAACTACGCCAAATAGTATTAGAACTTGGAAAACTCCGGTAAAAGTAAAATATGTAAAGAAGAGAATTGAGCCTATAGAATTTGAGAATAATGTATATATAGAAATTGGAAAGAATATTTATAAAGAAAATGATAAAAATATTAATTTGGGCGTATTTTTAGCATAAAGGATATTTTATTATGGATAAAGAAAAGTATTTGGCTAAATCTTCTAAAAAGAATCAATATAACGAGGAAACTTTAGAAACGCATACCAATAAACTTATAAATATATTCGAAGATTTTGTTTTAAAATATGGAGAAAAATTTAATCAGAAAGAAATTGATTTAATAATGCTCGCTTGTGAAAAACATGATTTAGGAAAACTTAATTATAAATTTCAAAAAGAAATATATAGAAAAAGCAAAATCAAATTTGAGGAAAATAAAGAAATAGAAAGTTTTTATAAGGAGTATAAAAATTTAAATCCCATACCTCATGGAATATTAAGTTGTTGTTTTATAAACTCTAAAGAATTAAAAGAAAAATACGGATTTGATAAATCGGATATTAATATATTGGTAACTTCAATATACAATCATCATAATAGAGAATTTAACTCAGATGATTATGTTGAAGTTTTTGAAAAAATTATAGAAAAAGATTTAAAAGTTAATGCCATAAATTACGGAATAGAATATTGCGATACCAACGGGTTGGCTAAAAATAAAATTAAGAATAACAAAATTGAAATAGATATTAAATATCAATATAAATTTTGGCTTAAATTTATTGTAGTAAAGGGAATGTTAAATAAAATAGATTATGCAGCTAGTGCGGGACTTGATACATTAGAATTAGAACCTAATGACGCTGGCACGGGAATCATAAAAAAATTTGGAGAAAATAATTTAAAAGATTGTCAACAATTCATGAAAGACAATAAAGATAAAAATATAATAGTCATAGCTTCCACTGGAATTGGAAAAACTGAAGGAGCTTTACTTTGGGCGGGAGATTCAAAAACTTTTTACACTCTTCCGATTAAAGTTTCAATTAATGCAATTTACAAAAGAATATTAGATTCAAATTATTATGATAAAAATAAAGTGACTTTCTTGCATTCGGATACTAAAAGTATTATGAGAAAAGACGAAGAAATTGAAGATTATCAATTAAAATATAAAGAAACAAGACATTTAATTTATCCATTGACTATATGCACCGTAGACCAGCTTTTTTATTTTGTATTTAAATCTCTAGGCACTGAAAAATACGCGGCTACTTTGAAATATAGTAAAGTTATAATAGACGAAATTCAGTCTTATACTCCCGATATAATATCTTTTCTAATTTTTGGACTTAAAGTTATAAACGACTTGGGAGGACAATTTTGTATAATGACAGCTACGCTTCCTCCGATAGTAAAATATTTTTTGGAAGAAACTATAGGAAAAGAAAACATAAAAATAGCCGAAAAACCTTTCTATAAAAAAGACGATAACGAAAACATTATAATAAGGCATAAAATAAAATATTTTGAAGATGATTTTGATTATAGTCATATTATAAATAACGCTAAAGATAAAAAAATTCTTGTAATATGCAATACCGTTAAACGCTCGCAAGAAGTTTTTGAAGAACTTAAAGAGATTATCAAAGAGAAAAAAGAAAATATAGAAATTAATTTACTTCATTCAAGATTTATATTTAAAGAAAGAAAAAATAAAGAAGCAGCAATACAGAATTTTGCTTCTACAGAAAAAGAAAATAGAAATAACGATGCGGGAATATGGATTTCGACTCAAATAGTGGAGGCAAGTTTGGATATAGATTTTGATGTTTTATATACAGATATGTGCGCCGCCGACAGTTTGCTTCAAAGAATGGGAAGATGTTATAGAAACAGAGTTTATAAAGAGGAAGAACCTAATGTTTATATATACAATCAAAGAATTGGAGTAGGAGTTGTTTATGATAAAGATATTTTTGATTTTTCGGCAGAACATATAATAGAGTATGATAATAAAATTTTTACCGAAGAAGATAAACAAGATTATATAAATAAAGTTTATGAAATAGAAAGACTTAAAAATATAGATAATAAAAATAGTTATTATAATACGATAAAAAGGAATATAGAAGATTTGGAAATATTTCCAATTGGAGGAATAGATAAAGAAGATTCTGAACAACAATTTAGAAATATTCAAAATATAACGGTTATACCTCAACTTTACGAAAAAGAAGTTAATGATATTTTGCAAAATTATGAAGAAGTTTCTGCCGAAGAGAAAATAGATATTATAGATAAAGTAATGGATTATACTTTAAGCACTCATTTATATTTAAAAAAGTATACCGTTAAGGAGATTAAATTTAATAAAGGGTTTGAACATATATTTGTCATTAATTTAAAATACGAAGATGAATTAGGTCTTAAAAACGAAAAAGAAGATGATGAATTAGAGTTTAACAGCAGATGTTTATAGATGGCGAATCCGAATTAAAATATGTATCGGGGACTATTTATTCCTATAGTTTTTTATGCAAGAGAAAAGTTTGGCTTTCTTATCATAATTTGTCGATGGAACAGGAAAGCGAATTGGTAGAAATTGGAAAGTTTATAGATGAGACTACTTATAAAAACGAAAGACATAATTTTTTGATAGACAATACTGTTAATATAGATTTTCTTAAAAAGAATATAGTTCATGAAATTAAAAAGTCGGATAAAGAAAAACAAATGGCTATAAATCAGATTAAATATTATCTTTTTATTTTGAAAAATCATGGTTTTGAAAATATTAAAGGCGAATTGAATATTCCGAAATCAAAATATACGGAAGAAGTTATTTTAAACGAAAATGATATAGAAAATATAAAAAATCAACTTGAAACTATAGACAAAATTTTGAAAAGTAAAAATATTCCCGAAACCGTAAATAAGAAAAGCTGTTTTAAATGCGCCTATTACGAACTTTGTTATATATAAGAGGTTGTATGCGTCAGTCTTATTATTTATTTTCAAGCGGAGAGTTAAAAAGAAAAGACAATACTTTGCAATTTGTCAAATCAACCGGAGAGAAAAGAAATTTACCGATAGAGATTGTATACGATATTTACGCTTTCGGCGAACTTACGATTAACACCAAATTAATTAATTTTTTATCACAAACGGGAATCTGCATTCATTTTTTTAATTATTACGAATTTTACGCAGGAAGTTTTTATCCGAGGGAAAAATTAGTTTCGGGCGATTTACTCGTTCGGCAAGTTTTGTATTATAGCGATTACGAAAAAAGAATTTCGCTCGCTAAAAAATTCGTTTACGGAGCTACAGAAAATATTTTAAGAAATTTAAGATATTATAATGTCAGAGGAAGAGATTTGAACGAAGAAATAGAAGCGATAACAAAGTTGGAAGAAAGTTTGGAATCATATAATAAAATTGATGAGATAATGGGAATAGAAGGAAATGTTCACAGAATATATTACAGAAGTTGGAATAAAATAATAAATCAGGAAATAGATTTTGAGAAAAGAGTAAAGCGTCCTCCGGATAATATGATAAACTCTCTTATAAGTTTTTTAAACTCCGTTCTTTATTCTAAAATACTTTCGGAAATATACAGAACTCAATTAAATCCTACGATAAGTTATTTGCATGAACCTTCGGTTAAAAGATTTTCTTTGTCGCTCGATGTGGCGGAAATTTTTAAACCTTTAATAGTAGACAGATTAATATTTTATTTTCTTAATAAAAATGTAATATCGGAAAATAATTTTGACAAAGATAGCAATTTTTTGAGATTAAAAGAAAATACTCTTCAGAAAATTATGGAGGAAGTAGACAAAAGATTATCCACTACGATAAAACATAGAACTTTAAACAGAGAAGTTTCCTATAAACATTTAATTAGACTCGAACTTTATAAAATAATAAAACATTTAATGGGAGAAAAAGAATATTCCCCATTTAAAATTTGGTGGTAGAAATGTATATAATTTTAATGTATGATATAGAAGTAAACGATGAAGATAATCCTTATGTATTGCAAAAAGTTTTTAAGATTTGCAAAAGGTATCTTAATCATATACAGAAATCGGTATTTGAAGGCGAAGTTTCAGAAGCCCAATACCTAAAATTGAAAAAAGAGCTCTTTGACATCTTAAGAGAAAATAAAGATTCTTGTATAGTGTTCAAAAGCAGAAACGAAAAATGGCTTGAGAAAGAGTTTTTGACGAAAGAGGATATTGACAAAACTTCAAATTTTATATAAAATATAGATATGTCGATATGTAATGCATAATAATTTACGGGATTACGACAGATGATTTTTTGAAAAAAGGTTCGTATTTTGTAGCTATTAGTATTATTTATATCATATTTATCTAAATTTAATATGTAAAAGATATTAAATTTTCATATTTTATATAGAAAAAACGGATAGCAAATCTAACCATAGTGGAATGTAAATATGAAAATGATAATGATAAAGGCGTTGAAATCTATGATAGCAAATCTAACCATAGTGGAATGTAAATA
>CAZRYV010000179.1:0-4731 GCA_964604385.1 uncultured Brachyspira sp. | reverse complement strand
TATGAAAGATAATTATAATGTTTTTATTGTGGCAAACGACAAATATGATTTATATCCGCAAATAGCCGAATTATCAGGCATGAAAATAGTTAATAGATTTAAGCGTCCTGTATTAAACAGAGTCGAAAAAGATAAATCTGCATATTCTGAAACTATATTTCACTTAAAAGAATTATAATAGGGAATTTTAAAATGTCTTTAAATAAAGTTCAAAAAAATAATATAAAAGAAAAATTGTTTAATACTTTAAGGGATAAATTCAAAAGCTATAAACCTGAAACTAATTCTATGCCTTTTCACACTAGATTGCTTGGTAAGGATAGAATGGCTTTGTTTTCTTTTATTCATTCTCTTAATACTAATTTTGGAACGGTAATATTTGAAAATTTAGTAATTGAACTAGGAAAGAATAGATTTAAAAAAGTTGAAAAGCAATTTAAAACCGAAACTGTAATAACTTACGAAGCTCAAAAAGTTATAGACGATATAATAGATAATTTAAGGTCGGCAACTGTAAAACCAAACAAAAATAAAGAAACAAATATGATTAGAAAAAATTGCAGAGAAGGTGCGACAAAAGAAATAAAACCTACAAAAGTAGATATTTATTTAGAAGATTTTGAAAATAATATATATTTAATAGATTTAAAGACAGCAAAACCGAATAAAGGCGAATTCCAAAATTATAAGAGAACTTTATTGGAATGGATTGCGGTCACACTTTATAAAGACAATAAATTAAATGCGCATTCTTTAATAGCAATACCGTATAATCCTTATGCTCCAAAACCTTATGAAAGATGGACGCTCGCTGGCATGCTCGATTTAGATAATGAATTAAAAGTTGCCGAAGAATTTTGGGATTTTATAGGTGGGAAAAATTCTTATAACGATATACTTTTATGTTTTGAGGAAGTCGGAATAGAGATGCGAAAAGAAATAGACGAATATTTTTCTAAATTTAAGGATATATAATTTATGATTATCTCTCTAATCGCCGCTGTCGACTTAAAAAACGGCATCGGATTAAACGGAAAAATGCCATGGGGATATATAAAAGACGATATGGCTTTTTTTAAAAAAACTACAACGGGTTTTCCCGTTATTATGGGAAGAATTACCTTTCAGTCGCTTGGGGAGAAAACTCTTCCGAACAGAAAAAATATAGTAATATCGTCAAAAACGAATTTAGAATATTTAAAAACTTACGATAATTTGTCCTACGAATCTTCTTTTGAAAACGCTTTATACAAATTATTGCTTGAAAAACATAAACAAATTTTTGTAATCGGCGGAGAGGCAATTTATAAAAGAGCGATTGACTATGCCGACATAATTTATTTAACTCATATAGACAAAGATTATAATTGCGACAGATTCTTTCCAAATATAGACGAAAATATTTTCAGGAAAGAAGAATTAAAAAACTTCGAAGATAATTCCGTCAATATAAAAATTATCAAATATACAAAAAATTTATAATCGTTTTCATTTTATATTACAAATTATATCGCAGATTGAGACGCTATATTTGCGTTTTTCTTCCATCTGTTAGAAAAATAATAAGTTAAACTCAAACACATATTTATAAAATTCACTATCGCCATAGCCGTCCATATTCCGACTATTCCAATTTTGGATGATAAAAAATACGCTATTGGAACTCTTATTATAATCAACGCTATAAAACTAAAAAGCATAAGAATAAAAGTCTTTCCCGCTCCGTTTATTACTCCGTTGGTAGCAAACATAACCGAAAGAAAAATAATAGAAGGCATAACGATATATATATAACTTTTGGTATAATCAAAAATACTCATATCGCTCGTAAACATTAGAAATATAAATTTTGGAAATATAACCGAAAATAAAGCCATCAAAGAAGAAATGCCTATTCCTATTATGCATCCCGATTTATAAATTGCTTTAACTCTGTCGATTCTATTCGCTCCTATATTTTGAGCCACCATAGTAGCTATTGCCGCAGATAAAGCCATCAAAGGCAGAAACGACAAAGAATCTATCCGCATATTAATTGCAACTGAAGCGGAAGCCGATTCTCCAAAACCGTTTATTAATCGGGTTAAGAAAATCCAACTTATAGAAACGATTAATTGCATAGCGGCAAACGGCATGCCTATTTTTAGCATAAGTTTAGTTATCTTCCAACTAAAAACTATTCTTAAAGGATTAGCCCTAACTATACTGTCTTTCATTTTTAAATATATCATACTCACCGTTACGGAAATAAATTGGGAAAATACTGTGGCATAAGCTGCGCCGTCCAATCCCATAGCAGGAAACGGTCCTATTCCCGCTATCATCAAAGGGTCTAATATTATATTTAATACGGAAGCTATAGCCAAAAATATTAAAGGACGAATCGTGTCGCCAATTCCTCTCAATAAAGCCGATATTAAAAAATAATAAAACATGAAAGGAAAACCTATCATACTGATTCTAAAATAACTTACCGAATATTCCATTATGCTTTCCGAAGCGTTTAAAAATCTCATTAAAGGAGGAGCGAATATATATCCGAATAAAGCCAAAGCTATAGAAGTTATTACGCTTATAGTTGTAGCGACTCTCGAAACATGCAAAACCGAATTAGTGTCGTTTGCTCCAAAATACTGCCCGATTAAAATATTTCCCGCTACGGTTATTCCAGAAGCGATAGCCATTAATATTAAAATTATAGGAAAACTAACCGCTATTGCTCCGAGTCCGCTGCGTCCAATCATCTGCCCTATCCATATAGTGTCAACAATGTTATACGCTATATTTAAAAGATTGGCGAGTATCATAGGAATTACCAATTTGATTAATCCTTTATTAACATTTCCGCTCGTAAGTTCCAACATTTTAGAATTACTGTCCATTTTAAAATCCTTCATTAAATTAGAATTTTTTTAATTATAAAATTATAAAATCAAAAAATAATTAAAAATTAAACTTCAAAATAATTATTAAGTATGGCAATTAAAAGAGGCGTAAACCCAAATTTGGTAGAATTAAGATACTTAATAAAAGTAAATAATATTCTATATGTTTTCTAAAAAAAATTCAATAAAATTTAATTATAAAAATTCAATAAAAATTTAATTATAAAAAATGGTTATAATATAAATAGGAAGAATAATTTAAAACTCGATTTTATCGTTTTTATAAATATAATCCGCTCCCCTACCCTTATAATCTCTGCATAAAAATATATGAAATGCGTCTAATTGTCTAATATTTCCGTTTAACGATTTTCTTTTTGAGATAAAATTCGTAATATATTCGCATTCTTCAAAATATTGAGTTATTAAATTAGTATTATCCGAAGTCGATATATAATAAAAATCTTCGCCTACAAAATCTTTATCGTTATACCAAAAATCGAAAGAAGTCGGATGATAAGTATTCCAATTCAAACAAACCGCTTCTTTTTCGGGTTTAATGTAAAAATTAACCATAGAAGGAATTTGATAATTAAGGGCAAAAATTCTAATATCTTTATTCATATTATTTTTATAATAATCTTTAATGTCGTATCTTATCGCATTATATTTAAAATATCTGTCGGTTGGGTCGCCGTTTATTGGAATTATCGGAATGAAATATTGAAGTATTATTATAGATATTCCCGCTATACAAAAAATTATATTTCCAAAAAACAAATTTCTTATATATCTTTTATGCCAATTTTGAGAGATAAAAAACGAAATTAAAAATAATCCGCCCGCATACATAAATAAAGCCCAATTTGCTTCCAATTTATTTTTGAAAGATTTTTGCAAAATATATATAAAAGGAATGAGCGATATAAACGCAAAATAAAAATCTTTCTCGGAAACTTGTTTTTTAAAATATTTAACGCTTATTTTAATTATCAAATAAACGAAAAGTATAAAAAATATCGGACTATATAAACCAATTTGAGCGCCCCAAAAATCCAAAATCGCATTTATACTAACGGGTTTTTGTAATTGTCTATACACTGCAAATTTAATAAAAGCAAAATCTGTCTGAAAATTATAAATAATAAAAGGCAAATATACTATAAATGCCACCAAAAAAGAAAAGTAAAATTCTTTTGATAAAAATATTTGTTTTCGTTTTTCGGATATTAATGTAAAAAACGATATCGAAGCTCCTACAAATATAGCTCCTTCTTTAGAAAGCAAACTAATTCCAAATAAAAATCCTGCAAGATAAAAATATTTCCTATTATAATAAATAGCCTTATAGTAAGATATTATTGACAATATAATAAAATAAAACATCGGCGTATCTATAGTAACTATTAAAGAAAGCCCCGCAAAAAATGGAATTATATTGAAAAATATCACAGAAATTATCGCCGCTTTTTCGTCTCTTTCGGTTTTTATAAATCTATACAAAAATACCGAAACCAATATTGAAAATATTACACTTCCGATTCTCGCTCCGAAACCGTTATAGCCGAAAATCATTAAACTTATCTTCATAAAATATGCAATTCCCGGTCCATGGTCGAAAAATCCAAACGGCAAATGATTCGTCCATAAAACATAATGGGCTTCGTCATCTATTAAAGTAGTAAAAGATATTAATATAATTTTTATTATATTAAGTAAGATTATAAATATAAAAGAAATTAAAAATATTTTATTCCCTATTATTTTTTTCATTTATTAATTCTCCTTTTTCTTTTTTATTATTTTTTATTTAATCGTTTTTTTATAATATATTCAGGTCTTTTCT
>CAZRYV010000178.1:0-4752 GCA_964604385.1 uncultured Brachyspira sp. | reverse complement strand
GCTCATTACGGAAAGCGATATTAATTGAACGCCTCCCATAAATAAAATTATAATTTAAAAAAATGTCAATACAAAATATTTCTTAATAACAAACAAAAAAATCTTTTATCTTAATAAACTCACTATATCGCTATAGCCTTTTTCTCTCGCATACATTAAAGCGGTTTTCCCGTCATTATCCTGTATATTTTTATTTGCGCCCGCATTTACAAGCAATTTTACAATATCCGAATGATTATAAAACGAAGCAAGTATTAAAGCCGTTTTCCCATAAATATTCTGAATATTTAAATTTGCTTTTGCGTCTATAAGCTGCTTTGCAACTTCATCATATCCCTGCCTCGAAGCGTCTATTAAAGCGGTATGCCCAAAATTATCCTGCAAATTTAATCCCGCATTTGCATCAAGCAATACGGAAACTATATCCGATTGTCCGTTGAAAGAAGCTTTTATTAACGCCGTGTCCCCAAATTTATTTTGAGCATCTATATTTAAAGTTTTGTCATTTAAAAGATTTTTTACGCCGTTTATATTGTCTTTGGCATAATCGATAAAATTTTCTTCCTTTGAAGTTATAGGACAGATAATTTCTATAATGCTTAAATAATCATATCCTCTCCTTATAACGGATAATATATCCTTATTATCTTTATTTTTTATACTAATATCCGCTCCCGCATCGATGAGAATTTTAACCACATTATTTTTTTTCTTATACACGCTTAACAATAAAGCCGTGTCTCCTTTATTATTTTGCATATTCAAATTCGCTTTCGCCGATATTAAACTTCTTACCAATTCTTCAAGTCCGTTTTCCGAAGCCAACATTAAAGCCGTATTTCCATCCCTATTTTGTTTGTTATAATTTGGTTTTCCTCTTATTATCGCTTTGGCTCCTTCGATATTATTATTTTGAATGGCATACATTAAAGCCGTATTTCCGTTTCTATCTTCGGCGTCCAAATTTGGTTTTGCCGAAATAAGCGCTCTAATAGAAGCGTCATTTCCATCGGATGCCAATAACATTAAAGCGGTAAGTCCTTCGTTATTTTGAATATCAACATTCGCTCTTCCGCTGATAATCGCTCTAATTTTTTTTAATTGATTTTTATCTTCTTTTGCAGACACCATATTGATTAACGCCGTGTTTCCATTTTCGTCTCTTGCATTTACATCCGCTCCCGCAGTAATCATATTTCTGATACTTCCGCTATAATCGTAATTGTGAGCATTTTTAGATAAATATAATAAAAGATTTTCGTTATTTATTTTTATATTCAAATTGGCTTTCGCCTTTATTAAAGCGTCCGCTATATTATAATGTTTATTGTAAACGGCATTTTTTAAAGCGTTGTCTCCTTTTTTATTAGCAATATTTAATTTTGCTTTTCCGTCTATTAAAGCTTTGGCTATCGAAAATCTTCCCCAATAGGAGGCAATCATTAAAGCCGTATCTCCGTTTTCGTCCTGTTGATTAATGTCGACTTTCTCGTTAATTAATGTTCTGACTAAATAAATATCGTTTTTGGAAGCGGCATAAATTAAAGGATAATCTCCAAAATAATTTTTTATATTTCTTCTATTATCTTTAATTTTCTTTATCAATTTACTTCTTAATCCGCTTGGGGCGAGCATTAAGGCGGTTTGTTTATTTGTATTTATATATTCGAGATTTGCATTTTTATTTAAAAGTATGTCTATTATTTCGTTATAATTATTATAATTCTTACTATTTATAGGCTCAAAATTTATAGCAAAAGCGCTTTTCATAATCGCCGTTTCTCCCTCTTCGTTTCTTGCATTAATATTCGCTCCTGCATCTACGAGAGTTTTCACTGCATCCTTATATCCCGAATCTGCAGCGTATATTAAAGCGGTATTTTTTGAACCTTCCGTATCGGCAACATTTATATTTATTTCTTTTTTCAAAAGTTTTTCTATATTTTTAACCTTTCCCGTTTTAGCGGCGTCCAAAAGAGCCCTTTCGTCTTTAGTCAATTTTTCGTTTTGAGCCAATGCGGATAAATTTGAAAAGAAACTTATAAAAACAATAAATAAACATAACTTTTTAATAAACATATCATCTCTCTTTTATAAAAAATTAATCGTTTGTATAAATAATACTATATATAATTAAAAAATCAATAATATAAACTTATTTTAAACTAAAAAATAAATTCCATGGATTACGATTCGGTAAATCGGCTTCGACAAATACAGTCTCGTTTTTTACGGGATGCGGAAATTTCAAACTTTTGGCAAATAACGCGAGCGAAATATCGTCTCTGTCGTATTTAATATAATTTCCATATTTTCTGTCTCCGTAAATAGTATGCCCAATATTTGAAAATTGCGCCCTTATTTGATGAAATCTTCCCGTTTCAAGTTCGACTTTTACAAGACTCAAATTTTTTATAATATCTTCTTTAACGACATTATATTTAAGTTTTGCAAATTTTGAATTTTTAGTATTTTCAAAAACTATTTGAGCTATATTTCCCAATTTGTTATTTTTTTTAATAATATAATTTTCCAATATTCCTTCTTTTTCGGACAAAATTCCATTAACTACCGTATAATAAATTTTTTCAAATTTCCTTTCCCTTATCGCTTCGCTTAATCTTGACGCCGCTTTCGAGGTTTTTGCAAATACCATAATTCCGCAAACCGGTCTATCCAATCTATGAACCAAACCCAAAAATATATTTCCGCTTTTATTATACTTCAATTTTATATAATCTTTAACATATTCAAAAAAAGAAATATCGCCGCTTTTGTCTCCCTGCGTTGGAATATTCGGAGGTTTTACGGCTACTATTAAATGATTATCTTCGAACAGAGGATTAATATATTCTGTTAATTCTTTTAAGGATTGCATATAATTAAGTATAATATAAATAAAGTATAAATAATAATAAAAATTAATGATATGCCGAGTCAGGGAATCGAACCCTAGACACAAGGATTTTCAGTCCTTTGCTCTACCAACTGAGCTAACTCGGCAAATGAAATAAATTAAGATTAATTATAACACAACTATAAAAAATGTCAACACTTAATATAATAATTTAGCGTAGACTTCGCCAATAATCTATACTTTATTTTAATCGAATTCTTAAATAGATTTTTAAAATTTTTTAGAGTTTTTAAGAGTTATACAAAATTATAAAGAAAAATCTTGCGATATTTTATAACTAATGATAAAATAAAGAGCTTTTTAAGTAATGATTAAAAGCAATAATTAAAGGGAGAAGAATATGTTCAAAAGCGAGTATGTAAAAAAAGTTTATGAGGATTTATGTAAAAAAAATGAGGGGGAAGAGGAATTTTTACAGGCGGCGCTTGAGATATTAGAATCTTTAGAGCCGTATGTTATAAAAAATCCCGCTATAGAAAAGGAAAAAGTTCTTGAAAGATTTATAGAGCCTGAAAGACTTATAATTTTTAGAGTATGTTGGGTAGACGATAATCATAAAATTCAAGTTAATAAAGGTTATCGCGTTCAATATAGTTCGGCTATCGGTCCTTATAAGGGAGGACTTAGATTCCACAAAAGCGTTAATGCTTCAATAATTAAATTTTTAGGATTAGAGCAAGTTCTTAAGAATTCTTTAACCTCGCTTCCAATGGGCGGCGGAAAAGGAGGCTCCGATTTTGACCCAAAAGGAAAAAGCGATAATGAGATTATGGCATTTTGTCAAGCGTTTATGACAGAATTATATCGTCATATTGGTCCCGACACCGACATTCCCGCGGGAGATATTGGAGTCGGCGGAAGAGAAGTCGGCTATCTATACGGACAATATAAAAAAATTTGTAACGAATCTGTAGGCGTTCTTACCGGCAAAGGATTAACATTCGGAGGTTCACTTGCAAGAAAGGAAGCGACAGGATACGGATTATGTTATTTTACCGAAGAAGCCTTAAAAACATTAAAAAATACGGATTTTAAGAATAAAATAGCAGTCGTTAGCGGAAGCGGAAATGTTTCAATCTATGCTTGTGAAAAAGCGATAAATTTAGGAGCTAAAGTTGTCGCTATGTCGGATTCTAACGGTTATATTTATGATAAAAACGGTATCGATTTAGATTTGATTAAACAAATAAAAGAAGTAAAACGCTCGAGAATAAAAGAATATTTGGATATTCATAAAGAAGCGGAATATTTTGAAAATCCTAAAGATATTTGGAAAGTTAAATGCGATATTGCTCTTCCATGCGCCACTCAAAACGAATTAGATTTAGAAGACGCTAAAACCCTAGTTAAAAACGGAGTCATAGCCGTATGCGAGGGAGCTAATATGCCTTCGACTTTAGAGGCGGCTAAATATTTCATTGAAAATAAAATCGTATTTGGTCCTGCAAAGGCTGCCAATGCGGGAGGAGTTGCAACTTCAGGGCTTGAAATGTCGCAAAATTCAATGCGTTATTCTTGGACTTTTGAAGAAGTTGATTCAAAATTAAAAGATATAATGGTTAACATTTTCAAAAATACTCATGAAACCGCTTGTGAATTTGGCAATCCTTTCGATACTCTAACGGGAGCAAATATTGCAGGATTTAAGAAAGTATGCGATGCGATTATTAGTCAAGGCGCAATTTAAATAATATTAAAATAAATTTAAACGGAATAAAAATAAATATTCGTAAAAACGCAATGAGTATTCAAGATAATATTCATTGCGTTTCTTATATAATTTTATTTAGTATAAACTCTGCCGTTATGTTTTTCTTTTATCTTCTCCACAGTTT
>CAZRYV010000177.1:0-4755 GCA_964604385.1 uncultured Brachyspira sp. | reverse complement strand
TATGGAACGGAATGCTTTATCAAACTTATTCTACCGATGCAAGCGAATTGCAAACGGCTGTAGATTTATTCGATAGAGTTATTACCGAGTATCCAAGCACTAGATTTGCAAACGATGCGACTTTCTATAAAGCAAAAACATTGAAAAAAATGGGCGCAGCCGAAAACGAATATAACGATTTATTCTTATCGGTAAAACGCGGAGGTTTCGCTGACACATTGGTTTTCTCTCAAACGGTTAATGATTATGTTTCGGCAAATACTTTGGTAGACAGAGAATTATTACAATAATTTGAAAAAGAAAATTACTATCATAAGTTGAAGTTTTCATTTTTAATATAGGCAGGGTTTAAAAGCTCTGCCATTTTTTATTTATTTATTTATTTATTTATTTATTACTTGCAAGCGACTATTAAATAAAATATAATATTTTAGAATTTAATTATTAATCGGAGACAAATATGAATTTTAATTTTTATATTCCAAGCAGAATTATTTTTGGAAAAGGCAGTTTAAATAATTTACATAAACAAAAATTTCCGGGTAAAAAAGCTTTGATAGTAACCGAAGTTTTTATAAAGGAATTTGGTTATTTGAAAATGCTTGAAGAACAATTAAATAAAGCGAATATATCTTTCGTTTTGTTCGATAAAGTGGTTCCAAATCCTATAAAAGAACATGTTATGGAGGGAGCGGAAATAGCTAAAAAAGAAAAATGCGATTTCGTTATTGGGATGGGAGGCGGAAGCAGTATAGATTCTGCAAAATCAATAGCGATTATGTCGACAAACAGCGGAGATTTTTGGGATTATATATTAAGAGGAACGGGAAAAAGAAAATCCATACCTAACGACCCTCTCCCCATTATAGCGATTACTACAACTTCGGGGACGGGAACGGAAGCTGACCCTTGGATGGTTATAACGAATGGAAACGAAAAAGTGGGATTTGGATACGATAAAACATTTCCTTATCTATCCATAGTCGACTCTAAACTTATGAAAACTATTCCTCCAAAATTAACCGCTTATCAGGGATTTGACGCTTTATTTCATAGCACGGAAGGATATATTAGTAAAATTGCAAACGAGATGAGCGATTTATTTGCCTTAAAATCTATAGAACTTATAGGGAAGAGTCTTGTTAAAGCGGTTGAAAATGGAGATGACGAAGAAGCGAGAGAAAATGTCGCTATGGCAAGCACTTTATCGGGAATGGTGCAAAGTATTTCCGATTGCACAGCGGAACATTCCATAGAGCATGGTTTAAGCGCATTTTATCCTAAACTCGAACATGGAGCGGGATTAATTGCCATAAGTAAAGAATATTATACTTTATTGGCTCAATCGCATGATTGCGACGAGAAAATGATAAATATGGCTAAAGCGTTGGGTAAAAAAGACGCTTCAAAACCTATGGATTTTGTGGACGCTTTGATTGAACTTCAAAAAGCCTGCGAAGTAGACAATATAAAACTTTCGGATTACGGCGTTAAAATAGAAGATTTGCCCGCTATAGCCAAAAACTCGAGATTTACAAGCGGATTATACGAAATCGACCCGCATAATTTTAGCGATGATGATATATTGACTATATTGAAAAAATCTTACAAATAATTAAATGACAGGGAATAAAAATATATATTTTCAATTTATAAAAAAGTATGATTCCTGTAGCAGAAAACTATGCATTCTATATTATTAATATTATGTTTTTTTAATAGTTTTATCGCTTCTTTTAGAGTAAAACCCGAAGCGTAAACATCGTCTATCAAAAGAATATTTTTATTTATAAGTTTTTTTGGATAGATTATTCCGAATGCATTTTTTACATTTTCCTCTCTTTCTTTAATGGTTTCCAAATATTTTTGCTCTTTTATTTTATTATTGAGAATTATTGAATTATATTTTTCTATATTTAATTCTCTTGAAATATAATCTGCAAAAAAATCCATTATATTGTCGTTTTTATTAGAAGGAATATATAATAAAATATCCGAATTTAGATTTGAAGATTTATAATATTCTATAAAATCGTTTAAAATTTTTTTAGGGAATTTTATTTCTTTTCTTTTAAATGCTCTCAATTCGTCTCCCAAATCTTTTTCCAAATCTCCGAGCGCAGAAACTCTAATATCGTCAATATAAAAAATTTTGTATTTAATATCGGTTTCTCTTAAAAATAAAATATATTGTGATTGCAAATATTGAATTGACTATTATTCCCTTATAACCATTTATGATTCCGTTAAACCAAATTTCTGTATCCGATTTTAATAAAAATACAATCAAAATTGACGATAATCTTGCAATTATAAAAGATAAAGGAGCCAATATGTAAAATGACAATTTATTTTTAAGAGACGATATTAATATTGAAAAAATAAATCCTTCAAACATTAAAAAATATAATATCGGAACTTGTGGCATTCCCGTAATTATAGAATTTATTAAAGGCGAAACTATCGATAAAACTATAAGCGACAAAGGATTTAAAATATAAGAACCTAAAGATAAAGCGAAAAATATAGGCAAATATTCCGTTCCTTTTAAGCCAAAATAATGAATAGCGATAGGCGAAGCTAAACTTATTCCAATTAATAATATAAAAAATGTTATTTCAAAAATTTTTGATTTTTCTTTAATTATATTTTTTATCATAATTTTCTCCTGTATAATGAGATTATATTATATTTTCTAATCTTTGCAAACCGTATTAAATATAGATTTTTATGCTTGAATTTTTATTTTTTATAATATAATATATGTTTATGAAACTGTTTAGGAATTTATTAAATCTATTTAAAATTTTTATTATATTCTTCATAATATTTTTTTGTATCTATTTGTTTAGAATAGTGGATATAAATAATTTTTTAAAAAATTTAGATATAAATTTAATCAAAAGATTTATTCAAAATTATTTATTTTATGTCTTTGTGATAACATCGGTAATTTCAATAATATTTGCAGGAACTTTAAATAAATTAAGAGGTTATCTTATTCCAGCCGTGATAATCGGATTATTGTCGGTTATTATAATCGCTTATCCTGTTTATATCGTAATTTCCAAACATAATATAGAATATTTAAAAAACGAAAATACCTTTTTAGATATAAATGAAAAAACATTTACCAAAGTAGACGAATATATAATAAAGGCTAATAATAAATTGCTTGATAACGGATATAAAAACGGAATATTTATAGACACATCTGACGATAATAAAATATATTTTGCGGATTCGATATATGTTTCAAATAAAGTTATATCTATGTTTGGCGTTAAAGAGATTAACGGAACGGTTTTAGAGGTTAAAGATTTTGTTGTAAAAGAAAGAAATTCAATATTCGGTTATTTATCTGATATTTCAAAAAATATAATATTCGGTTTTAATTTAATTCCTTTTTTAAATCTCTCGTTAAGATATCTTACCGTTTATAATCATCAAGTTGTAGTATTATTAATTTTATACAGTCAATTTTTTATTATACTTTTTTCGCTTTATATGATTAGTTCGGCTTTTTCTTCGAATAAATATGTATATCATAATATATTAATAGGTTTGCTTATATATTCTATAATGCAAATAGTTTTTACGATTGCCAACGGACTTATGAATAATTTAAATTTTTGGAATATAACAGCGTTCATATATTTTATATCCGTATTTATAATTATGCTTTCTTTCATTTTTAAGAGGACATTTAAATAGTAAATTAGTTTAAGATAGTTTGGAATAAAAAATAAAATGAGTCAAGTTATTAATGAATTTCGTTATATAGATTTTAAAAAAAGTTCGGTTGTCACGATAGGGAAATTTGACGGCGTTCATAAAGGGCATCAGAAACTTCTAAAATACGCCGTTAGTTACGCTAAAAAAAATAATCTTATCTCTATAGCCGTTCTTATAAAAAAAAGAAATATGTCTATTTATAATGTTGAAGAAAATATTAAATTTATAGAAGAACTTAAAATAGATTATATAATAGTTATTGACTTTTTGCCGGAATTTTATACAATGGAAGCTAAAGAGTTCTTTAATAAATTGATAGAGTATTATCGTATGAAGCATATAGCCGTAGGTTTTGATTTTGCATTTGGCAGAAACCGAGAAGGCAATAGAGAATTTTTGGACAAATATTCAAAAGAATGCGGTATTGGAGTTAGTATAGTTAAATTTCTTAATTGTAATAAAAACAGAATATCGAGTTCCTCTATAAGAGATTGTCTTTCAAACGGTAAAATAAAAGACGCCAATAAAATGCTTGGGAGAAAATATACTATAAGCGGCAAAATAGTTCATGGAAACGCTTTGGGTAGAAAAATAGGATATCCTACCGCAAATTTGGAAATTCCAAATAATATTTTTATTCCTAAAATGGGAGTTTATAGTTCGCTTGTTAAAATAGGAAACGGAAATAAATATTATAAGGCTCTCACTTTTATAGGCATAAGCAATATTAATAAAGAGCTTAGAGTTGAAAGTCATATACTTGATTTTTCAAGGATGATATACGGTAAAAAATTAACGGTTATGCTTCTTAAATATGTAAGGGATAATATAAAAGTCAATTCCATAGAAGAAGTAAAATTACTGCTAAAAAAAGACGAATACAAAGTCAGAGAATTTTTTAAAAAGGAGAAAAAATGTCAATAACAGCGGAAGAAAAATCAAAAATAATTAAAGAGTTTGGTAAAAACGAAAAGGATACCGGTTCTGCGGAAGTTCAAATAGCGCTTTTGACAAACCGAA
>CAZRYV010000176.1:0-4758 GCA_964604385.1 uncultured Brachyspira sp. | reverse complement strand
ACAAATAATAGTCTCTTGCCTTTGAATTAGGAAATAAAATTAATTTGGACATTTTTATATTATAATGAATAAATCGAAATTGTCAAATAAAATTGCTGTATAATCAAAATTTATAATGCATAAAAATTTTAAAAGTCATATTTATTTTTTAAAATTCTCTTTTATTTTATCGATAAAAACCGCTACTATTATAACGCAGCCAATCATAACTTCTTGTAAAAATGCGGACACCCCCATCAAATTTAATCCGTTTCTTAAAGTTCCTATTATTAAAGAACCTATCAAAGTCCCGGCGATTATTCCCTCTCCGCCGCTCAAACTTGTTCCTCCAATAACAGAAGAAGCGACTGCATATAATTCATAACCGGAACCAGCGGTAGGTTGTCCGGATAAAACTCTCGAAGTAAACACTATTCCAGCTATCGAAGCCAATAAAGCGGAAAATATATAAACTAATAATATAGTAATATTGGTATTAATGCCCGATAATTTAGCGGCTTGTATATTTGAGCCAGACGCATAAATATGAAGTCCCAAAGGAGTTTTAGTAAGCATATAATGAAAAATAAATGTCAATAATAACATAATCCATACGGGTATTGATAAGCCAAACAATGAATTTCCCGCAACGACTAAAAATTCTTTAGGCAAACCCGATACGGGAATACCGTTGGTTAATAAAAGATTAATGCCTTTTACAATGCTCATTGTCCCTAAAGTTACTACGAACGGCGGTAATTTGCCATAAACTATTAAAAGCCCGTTAACAAGTCCGACGCTAGTTGCTATTAAACATCCAAAAATAATGGCGATAGGAATAGCCATACCATCGACCATAAAGATAGAACTTACCATACCCGACAAACCTATTACAGAACCGAGCGACAAATCTATTCCGCCTGTTATAAGGACAAGAGTTTGACCTATGGAAATTATGGCTATTATAGAAGATTGTAAGGCAATCGTTAGTAAATTATTTTTAGTAAAAAAATATTGAGATGATGCAGAAAAAACTATTATCATCGCTATCAATACTATCATAATTGATATTAATTGTTTTAATTGGTCGTTATTATTTATATAATTAAAAATTTTTCTCATGTTTTATTTTCCTTTTTATAAATTTATAAATTAAAATCGTAATTTATAGTAGAGTATCTTAATATTTCTTCTTGAGTCGTTTCTTTTGGGAAAACTTCTCCCGTAATTCTGCCGTTGGAAACTACGATAATTCTATCGCATATACCCAATAATTCAGGCAATTCCGAAGAAATCACAATTATTCCATGCCCGGACTTTTTTAATTCATTTATTATATTGTAAATGCTTATTTTTGAATTTACATCGACTCCTCTCGTAGGTTCATCAAAAATAAATAAAAATGGATTGTTTAGTATCCATTTTCCTATCATAACTTTTTGTTGATTTCCTCCGCTTAAAAATTGAACTTTATCTTTTGGCGTTCTCATTTTTATTTTTAAATCTTCTTGTAATTTAGTTAAAGATGTGAATAATTTTTTGATTTTAATAAAAATTGGATTTGAAAATTGTTTCATATTAGGCATTATATCGTTCTGCCATACGCTCATTTTTAACGCCAAACCTTCATGTTTTCTATCTTCAGGAATATATACTATTCCGTTTTTTATGGCATCTTTTATGTTTTTTAATTCTATTTTTTTGCCATTTAAAAATATTTTGCCTTCTTGGATTTTAAATACACCGAAGAGGGATTTTGCTATTTTGGTTCTACCCGCTCCGACTAAACCAGCAAATCCTAATATTTCGCCTTTTTTAACTTCAAAATTTATATTTCTAAAAAACGGTTCGCATGCCAATTTTTCAACTTTAAGAATAGTCCCGCCTAATTCGACATTTATTTTAGGATATTTGTCCGTTATGGTTCTTCCGGCCATAGCTGAAATAATTTCACCTATATTAGTGTCTTTATATTTCTTGCTCATTATAAAATTGCCGTCTCTCAATACGGTTATTCTATCGGCTATATATTCCAATTCTTCGAGTCTATGCGATATATAAATGACAGATATTCCTTCGGATTTTAAATTATTTATTATTTCAAATAATTTTTCTGTTTCTCTTATAGATAACGATGATGTAGGCTCGTCCATTATTAAAACTTTAGACGACAAAGATACGGCTCTCGCTATTTCTACTATTTGTTGTTTTGAAATTGGCAACTTTTTCACAACGGTATCTATTTCATCTTCCATAGAAAACTTGCTTAACCATGCATGAGCTTTCTCTTTCATTTTTTTCTTGTCTAAAAATATTAAACTTTTTTTATATTCTCTTGCAAGAAAGAGATTCTCCATTACGGTTAAATGAGTGCACATATTTAATTCTTGATGTATGGTAATAATGCCGTTATTTATCGCATCCGCTGCTTTATTAAAAATTACTTTTTTGCCATCCAAAAATAATTCTCCCGAATCGTATTCGTAAATTCCTCCTATAATTTTTATAAGAGTAGATTTACCTGCGCCATTTTCTCCTAAAATTGCATGAACTTCGCCTTTATTCATATCAAGACTTATATTTTTCAAAACGGGAATTCCAAAAAAAGATTTTGAAATATTTTTAGCGCTAAAAACAATATCTGACATTAAATCTCCTTTTAATCATAATTTATTCATTGCAACCGCTAAAGCCGAATAATCTCCTATTTTCTCGCCAAAAAACGAAGGTTCTATACTGCAAAAATCAGCGCTATACTTTAAAGCTTCTTCCTTAATTACCGATAAAACTATATTTCTAAAAAATGATTCCATTCTTGAATATATTCCGCCTATTATTATTTTGTCTAAATTTAAAATATCTATTAATATTGAAATTCCCTTACCTAAATAAAATGCGCTTTCTTCAAATATTGATATTGCAAACTTATTTCCAAATTTAACAGCATCGGCTAATATTTCTGCAGAAACCGTTCTATCATTTACTAATTCAATAAATTCTCTAACGCTTTCATTTTCTCTTTTTTCTTGCATTCTAATTTTGCAAAGTTTCGCTATTCCGCCTCCACTGCAAAATCCTTCAAAAGAACCCGCTTTATTATATCCTGTAGGACCTGTTTCGTTTAATTTTATATGCCCTATCTCTCCCGCCATATCGGAAGAACCCCGATATAATTTATTGTTCAAAATAAGTCCCGCTCCCAATCCCGTGCCGAAAGTTAAAAAAGCCATATTATTTGCATTTTTGCCAGCTCCCCATAAATATTCGGCTATAGCGCAGGCATTGGCATCGTTTTCCAATTTTACAGGAATATTTAAATTATCATAAAAAAATTTTACTATTTCAATATTTTTCCAATTCGGCAAATTAGGTGGACAAATAATCACGCCTTTAGAACTCGAAAGTGGACCGCCGCAACTAATTCCAATATTGGATATTTCGCCGTATTTTAATTTATATTCTTTTATTATTTCCAAAATTTTATTTAAAGTATTTAAGCTGGATGAAGTTTTAAATTTTTCTTTATTAATAATATTTAGTTCATAATCGCTTAAACTCACGGAAGTTTTTGTTCCGCCTATATCTATTCCTATAATATTAGACAAAATTAGTCCTTTATATTTTGATTTATTTTATTAAGCGTATAGAAAAATATTATTCCATACGCTTAATTTTTATAATTATTTTATAATATCAATATTTTCTAAAGTAGCCACATTTACGCCTGTGTCCGTTAATCTTGATACTTCCTTTCCGTCCAAAATATCAACAGCAGCTTGTATTCCATCGAATCCCATTTTATAAGGGTTTTGAACTATCGTAGCTTTTAGCGTTCCATTTTCTAAAGCTCTTATAGTATCTTGAGATTTATCGAAACCTACTAACATAACGCTGTCTTTTTTACCCAATTCTTCTATCGCTCTTGCAACACCTATAGTCGAACCTTCGTTTGAAGTAAAGAAACCTACCAAATCCGGATTCGCAGTCATTATATCCGTAGCTATATTTAAAGCTCTAGCCTTATCTCCGTCAGAATATTGAACAGAAACTACTTTTATATCGGGAGCGATTTCTTTTATCTTCCTTTCAAATCCTTTACCTCTCGCTATAGCGGTAGTGGAAGACGGTTGAGCATGCACGATTCCAATCTTACCTCTTCCATTAACCAATTTTGCAAAAGTTTCTCCTGCCAATTCTCCGGCAGCTTCGTTATCCGTAGAGAAAAAAGCGTCGTAATCTTCTGTAGAAAGAGCCGAATCGATTAAAATAAGCGGAATATTTGCCTCTTTAATTTTAGCCGCAACGGGAGCCAAAGCAGCGGGATCGCTCGGCGCTAAAAGAATAGCATCCGCTTTCTGATTTATAGCGTCTTCCGCCATACGAGTTTGTTCGTTAGGATCAGTTTTTCCGGCCGGCGCTCTAAATATTAATTCGATATTTCCCAATTCTTTAACTTTATCTTCCGCCCCATTTTTCACGGATAACCAATGTTCGTCTATCGAATCCATAGTTATTAAAACAAATTTTTTAGAATCGGATTTTACATTAGAATTACCCAAATTTGTCTTATCGCCGCATGACAATATCAATGCCGTGATAAATAAAATGATTAAATTAAGTTTTCGCATAACTTAACTCCTTGAAAATTAATTTTTTATAATAAGCGCTTAAAGAATAAACGCAAATTAGCATTGCAATAAGATATATATGACGATTTATTGAATGGTAAACATAACAAATAAAATATGCAAAGTTAAAACTGAACTGAACTGAACTGAA
>CAZRYV010000175.1:0-4805 GCA_964604385.1 uncultured Brachyspira sp. | reverse complement strand
TTGCCTTGCCTTGCCTTGCCTTGCCTTGCCTTGCCTTGCCTTGCCTTGCCTTGCCTTGCCAATATTTTAAAATTTAAACTTATAAATCTAAAAAACAAATATTATACTAAATCATTTCCTTATGATATTTTAATTTTATATTTAATTATGTATTTATCATTAAAATTATTAAATATAAAAATTTTTATCAGGCTAGTTAAATATAATTTTCATTATCTTAATTTAATCATAAATCAAAATAAAATTTTCCTTAATCAAAGGTTAAATATTAAAATTAAAGGAGTTCAATAATGGATTTAAAAACTATAGATAGAATAGTTTGGTGGATACCGATTAAACGATTAAGAGATGATGTTAGAGAGTTATTAAAATCAATTATTAAAGATAATAGTTCATTATTATTAGATTTTCATATAATGTCTAATTCTTACGGTTTGGATTTTAAAGGGCAATTCGGACAAGATATTATAGCGTATTTATGTTTGAAAAACAAAAAGAATGGTTTTTATATAGATATTGGCGCTTATGACGGAATAGGTTTAAGCAATACATATATATTTGAAAAATTAGGTTGGAATGGATTTTGTGTGGAAGCGAGTCCTAAAACTTTTGAAAAACTTCAAAAAAATAGAAAATGCGATTCATATAATTATGCCGTATGTTCAAAAAATATCGGGAAAACGAGATTCTTAACTTCGTCCTCTGGCGAATTGGATGTGCTCGATATCCATAATACCGATAAACATAAAGAAAGAATTAAAAGAGAAAGCGACAATAATATGGAATATATCGAGGTTGATACGATAACTTTTGACGAGCTTATGTCTAATTATAAAGATATTACGCATATAGATTTTATGTCTTTGGATATAGAAGGCGGAGAATTAGATGTATTAAAAAGCATAAACTTTGATAAATATTCGTTCGGTTTAATAACTGTGGAATATAACGATAATTATAAAGAAATATTGGAATTAATGATTTCAAAGGGTTATAAAAAACTTATGGATAATCATTGCGATATGATTTTTATAAAAAACCATAACATTGATTTATAATTGTCTTAAAGTTTCAAAATAAATATTTAATTTTCAACTAAAGTATTTACCGTTAAAAATATTGCAATAAATGATAAATAATATATGTTTTTATATTATTGGAATTTGAATTAGAATTTGAAAAATATAAATTTAAATATAAACTAATTATAGAAGGATTTCAGATATAAGGACTTTAAAATGCAAGAAAAAATAAACGAGCTTAAGAATAGAAAAGATAAAATAGAAAATGCAGGCGGACATGAAAAAATAGAATCTCAGCGCTCTAAAGGAAAATTAACCGCAAGAGAGAGAATTTTAAGATTATTGGACGAAAATACTTTTTGCGAAATAGACGCTTTTGTAGAACATAGATGCGATGATTTCGGAATGGATAAAACTAAAATTGCCGGAGACGGCGTGGTGACGGGATACGGAAAAATTAACGGAAGACAAATTTGCATTTACGCTCAAGATTTTACCGTTATGGGAGGTTCTTTAGGGCAGATGCATGCCTCTAAAATCTGTAAAGTTCAGGATATGGCTATTAAATTGGGTTGTCCATGCATTGGAATAAACGATTCGGGCGGCGCTAGAATTCAGGAAGGAATAGACGCTTTGAGAGGATACGGAGATATTTTTTACAGAAATGTTCAAGCTTCAGGAGTCATTCCTCAAATATGCATTATTATGGGACCTTGCGCCGGCGGAGCTGTTTATTCGCCCGCTTTAATGGATTTTATTCTTATGACGGATAAAACTGCAAATATGTTTATCACGGGACCTCAAGTGGTTAAGGCGGTGACGGGAGAACATGTAAGTTCCGAAGAATTGGGGGGCGCTTTGGTTCATAGTCAGAAATCGGGAGTGGCTTCTTTAATGTTTCCCGATGAAATATCCACGCTCGAAGGAGTTAAAAAACTTCTTTCTTATATACCGCAAAATAATTTGGAAGATGTCCCTTTTGAAGATACGGGCGATTCTCCAAACAGAAATGACAGCGAATTGTCGAATATATTGCCCGACCAACCTAATAAACCTTACGATATAAAAGATATTATTAAAAGAGTCGCCGATAACGGAGAGTTTTTTGAATTGCAACCTTTATTTGCAAAAAATATCGTTATATGTTTTGCTCGTTTTGACGGAAAATCAGTCGGCATAATAGCTAATCAACCAAATATTATGGCGGGAGTTTTGGATATTAACGCCGCAGATAAAGCCTCTCGTTTCATAAGATTCTGCGACAGTTTTAATATTCCAATAATCACTTTGGTAGATACGGCAGGATATTTGCCCGGAGTCGGACAAGAACATAACGGAGTAATAAGACATGGCGCAAAACTTTTATACGCCTATTCTGAAGCTACCGCTCCAAAAATAACTTTAATAATAAGAAAATCTTACGGAGGCGCTTATATAGCTATGTGTTCAAAACATTTGGGAGCGGATATAGTTTATGCATGGCCCTCAGCGGAAATTGCCGTTATGGGACCGGAAGGGGCGGCTAATATAATATTTAAAAAAGATATAGATAATGCGGAAGATTCAAAAAAAGTCAGAGCCGAAAAAATAGAAGAATATAAAAAAGAATTTGCAAATCCTTATAGAGCGGCGGTTAGAGGATATGTAGACGATGTTATAGAACCCGAGTATACGAGAAGCTATTTAATAAACGCTTTGCATCTTTTAGCAAGCAAGAGAGAAAAGAGACTTCCAAGAAAACATGGGAATATACCTTTATAAAAAATAATAATATTTTAGATTTAATTTTAGGGAGAAAAAATGGAATATAACGAAGCTATTACGATATTAGGAATTATATCAGTTTTCATTGCAGCTTTGGTTTTTTATCTTTTGGCATTATTTTTAGGATTATTATTCAAAAATAGAAATATAAAAGCGGAAGAAGAGATAAGCAAGGTTGTCGAAGAAAGTAAAACCAAAGACGAAGATTTGCTTGACGATACGGAACTTGTCGCCGTAATAACGGCTTCAATATCCGCATATACGGGAGGCAATAAATTTATAATAAAATCTATAAGAGAAACCAAAACTCCAATATGGGGAATGATTGACAGATTTGACAATTAATATTTATTAACAATTTATTAATGTTAAAGCATAAAAAGAATTATAAAAAATAAAGAATAAAAATTAGGAGACACTATGATTAAACAATATAAAATAACGGTAAATGGCAAATTATACGAAGTTTCCGTAGAAGAAGTCGGAGAAATTATAGGAGGAGTTCATGCCTCGAAAACTTTATCCACTTTTGTAAATTCGATTAACTCTAATCAGGAAAAACAACAAGAAAAACAAATTGCAGATAAACAACAAAGCGCTGCACAAAATTCAATTCCGATAGACGAGAATGCGATTTCGGTTAAAGCGCCGATGCCGGGAACGATATTGTCTTTTACCGTATCTATCGGGGATTCGGTTTCAGAAGGGCAAGTTGTGGCTATACTCGAGGCTATGAAAATGGAAAACGAATTAACCGCTCCCGCTTCAGGTAAAGTTAAATCTATACATGTGGAAAAAGGTTCTTCGGTTATAGAAAATCAAATTATATTACAGATAAGTTAAGGCTAATTTATGAATAGAATTTTAGGTTTGGATTTTAATAATATATTTGCGGGATTTTATCCTCCTTCATTCGCTCAAATTATAATGATTCTTTTGGGCGCTTATTTAATATATATGTCGATTTATTATAATAAAAAGCCTTTGCTTCTTCTTCCGATGGGAGTGTCGATTTTGGCGTCAAATATGCCTTTGCCAAAAATGACTACCGAAGTCATAAACGGTTTTTTAGGATTTATATATAGCGGAGCGGATTCGGGAGTTTATTCTATTTTAGTGTTTTTTGCCGTGGGAACTATGATAGATTTGGGGCTTATTTTAGCGGACCCTAAAAATTTCTTTATAGGAGCAAGCTCTCAAATCGGAATATTTATAATTTTTTATATTATGAGTTCTCTTGGCGTATATTTGAATTTGGGAGATAATGTCGCAGCCGCCACTTCCATTATAGGAGCTGCAGACGGTTCGCTTTCTATGTATATCGTTTCGCTTATAGCCGAGCCGAGATATTTTGCGCCTATAGTCATAGCGGCTTATTTATATATGGAATTACTCCCGACTTTGCAAACCGCCGTCACAAAATTTTTAACCACTAAAGAAGAAAGAAAAATTTCTATGTCTTATCTACGACATGTTTCAAGAGGAGAGAAAATTATATTTGCCGTTATCGCTATGGGATTTTGTGGAATATTTTTATCGAATTCTTTTCCATTGATAGCGGCTCTTTTATTTGGAAGCATATTGAGAGAATCCGATATAATTAAAAATTTTTCCGTTAGTTTGCAAAAATCTTTAAATGGAATTCTCACGATGCTTATAGGAATAGCCGTAGGTTCTTCGACTACTGCGGAAACTTTTATAACTTTAAATACGATTATTATATTTTTATTCGGTTTGATGTCGTTGATTTTAAGCACGATTATAGGAGTCATTACGGCTAAAATAATAAATGTCCTAACGGGCGGCAAAGTTAATCCTATTATAGGTTCTGCGGGATTAAGCGCATTTCCAATACCGGCTTGGGGAGCTCATATTTACGGGCAAGAAAATAGTTCTTCGAATTGCCTTCTTTTGCATGCGATGGCTGTAAATATTTCAGGGATAATTTCGGGAGCGATTGCGGTTGGAATACTGCTTGCTTTTTTCCACTAATCGTTGGTTATTATATTTAAAAAAGTT
>CAZRYV010000174.1:0-4834 GCA_964604385.1 uncultured Brachyspira sp. | reverse complement strand
TACAGGATTAAGTATTGAAGAAATAGAAAAATTATAAACGCAAAAAGAATTTAAAGAAAAAAATCAAAGAAAAATTTTAAAAAAATATCTTATCAACCATTAATTTTCCAAAATTTATTCATTAATTTATAAACTTAACAAAAAAAATTCGGAATTTTTTAAAAAAAATTTATTTTAACTATTGACAAATAAAATTTTTTCGACTATAATATCAAGTATAACAGTTAATTAGGTGATTATTATGAGTTTAAATTTGGTTCTACATGCTGCAAGCTGCAAGCTGCAAGCTGCAAGCTGCAAGCTGCAAGCTGCAAGCTGCAAGCCAATAATTTAAACTTTTTTCTGTTTCTTATATTTTTTGCAACAAATTATATTTATTCATTAAATACTTATTTATTAAAAGGATTTTATCATTTAATCCAATATTTTAATTTCTTAAATCCAATAAAAATTCTAAAATCGGTAATTAGCCTTTTTCTTTATAAGGCTTTTTATAAAAATTTTAATTTTTGGAGGCATCATCATGCAAAAAAATATTTATTCAAAAAATTTATTAATTGTTTTATCCGTTATAATAGTTTTAACGGGGATTTTAGTTTGGGCTTGTAAAAATCCTAACGGACCGGGAGTAGATTGGAATTTAAGAAATTGGTATATAATGTCTCCTCAAAATGAAGGACCGGGATACACGGGAAATATAACCTACGGTGATAATACCTGTATTGACCCAACTAAAGATACTGCCTCCACAGATAAAGAAAAAAGAATATTTTATAGCTCTGAACCAAACAACCATTATAGAATACCCGCAATTATTACTTGGACAAACGGAGATATTTTAGCATTTGCCGACAAAAGATATAACGGTGCTGGCGATTTGCCAAACCAAATCGAAGTTATGGTTAAGATAAGCACCAATAATGGAACTAATTGGAACACAGAAAAAATGATAACTCCAAAAAGCACTAGCAAAAAAGACGGACATGGAGATACGGGAGTCGTATTGGATAAAAAAACGGGAGATATTTTAGCGGTAGTGGCTTTCGGACAGGGATTTTTAGCTTCAACTCCCAATGACCCAATTAGAATTAGAGTAATCAGAAGTAAAGACGGAGGGAAAACTTGGAGCACTCCAACGGATATAACCTCTCAAATATACGGAGCCGGTTGCAGCGACTTTACAAGAAGAAATTGGTATGCGGCTTTTTCCACTTCCGGAAACGGACTTCAGCTTAGAAACGGAAGAATTATGTTTGTTATCAATGTTCGTGAAACGGCAGCAAAAGATGCGAAGTCTTTTAGAAATTATATTATGTATTCCGATGACGGAGGCTATAAATGGAAAGTATCGAGAGGAAGCCCTAAAAATCCTCAAGGCGGAAACGAGGCAAAAGTAGCGGAACTTAATGACGGCTCGCTTTTAATGCATATTAGATGTACGCCATATAGATTGCAATCAAGGTCTTACGATTATGGCGAAACTTGGACTGATGCTACCGTAATTACAGATATTCCCGCTTCAGCTTCAAACGGAGATTTAATCGTATATACTTCAAAAAGCAACGGCTACGATAAAGATAGATTAATTACTTTGGTAGATTCAACACCATATAGTGCGTCTGCAAAAAATGGTGCTGGTAATCCGGGTGACCCCGTATTTTATGTAAGTTATGACGAGGGAGTAACTTGGAAAAAAAATAAAAGACTTTATACAGGAAGAGCGGGATACTCTTCTTTGACTATTCTTAAAGACGGCAGCATCGGAATATTAGCCGAATTAACTCGAGCTTGGAACGGTCCTATTTGGTTTTTAAGAGCAAGTATCGAATGGTGCGACAATACCGATAATCCTCGTTCGCCAACAAGAAGATAATAAACCATAAATAAAATAAATAATTTGTAGTATCTTAACAATAACAGCTAAATTCTATACATTAAATAATTCTTTTCTTTCCATAGTTCGCAATGACAAATACAAGTCATTGCGGACGGAAGAAAAGCGAAATAACTATATAGGTAGGTATGAATATGAATATAAAGAATATAAATATAAAAAATATAAAAAACTTAAAAAATATAATATTGGTTTTAATAATTTTAACTTTATTGTCGTATAGATTAAACGGATTTTACGGAGACGGCGGCGGAAGAAGTTTTATAGACTTTTTAATGGACAAAGACCAATTTAGAGCGCAAACCGATAAAATAGGCGTTAGTTTCGGACTTGAAAACGACAGAGTTCAAAATCTTGAAATGTTAAAGATAACGGTAGGATTTAACGGAAAAACTTCGGGCATAATATTGGATAATTGGACTAACGATTATAGCGAATCGCAAAAATTAACGACTTATATTAGACCGGCGGTTACCGTAGGATTGGGATATAAAACGAGATTTTTTAATTTTGCATTAGGTTATCAATTTAAATTTATAGATAAAACATATCTCGTTCATACTCCAATGTTCGCTTTTACTTGTCTAAACGATACTATAAGATTTAATTTTCCTTTGGCTATAGGAATCGGAAACGGAAGCGCTACGAATACTTGGGTTTTATCTACCGCAATAGAAGCGAGATATTATCCTAAAACCGTTCTTGACCAAATTCGTTTGTATATTTTCTACGGTTATGCGAGAATGTCTTATGCAAGTTATGTTAAGACTGAAGAAAATATGCAAGTAGACCCAAATGACGATAAAGTTTATAAAGCGCAATCTTCGGTAGGTTTCGATTTGAGATTTTATTTTAAATTCTTAAAAGACAGCGTAAAAACTAATTGGAGAGGCGAACATTTACAATTTTCTATAGAACCTTATTTAAGAACCGTTTATAGCATGGCTTTGAAGACGCTTGAAAATCAGGGAGGAGTGCATATAAAATACGGAGGAAATAATTACGATATTACCGCTTACGGTTTCGACCCGGGAAGTTTGGGATTCGTTCATGGCGCAAGCGAAAGATTTTCCGGCGGTTATGTTGCAAGTTTGCCTGCGATTCCTAATCCTCAAGGAGCAAACAGCATTTACGATATTTTTAGAGTCGGAGTAGCTTTGCCGTTGGGTTTGAGAGCATCTTGCGAAAATTACGGTTTATATCTCGAGCCTTCTTTGAGTTTAACTTTAATAGACGGTAAAAATATTTCGATTTCGGGCATCTCCAAATACGGACCGTTCTATACATTGGGTTGGGTGGTATACTCGGAAATATATTTTACTCCTATACCGGAGCTTGAGCTTTACTTGGAACTTCAGACGGGAGGAGCCACGAGATGGGGAAATTTGGACCCGGCTGATTTGGGAGGAACAACTTTGGTTATAAATACTTCGGCGGGGATTATTTGGTATTTCTAGTTTTTCTCTCTTATATAAATTTTTTATTCTATAATGGATATATAGAGCTATCAAAAAAAGATAGTTCTATATATTCCTAAATAATTAAATAAGGAGTTTAATTTTGATATTGACAAATAAAAACGAATTAAATAAGCTAATTGAATTAAAAATAAAACAGTCGAGTTTAAACTCGCAAAAAGGATAAAATATGTTATTTGATTTAAGTTTGGACAAGCTAAAAGAGTATCGCGGAAGTTCAACAGAGCCTAAAGATTTCGATTATTTTTGGGAAAGAACTTTAAAAGAAAATTCGCATAATGCGGATGCAAAATTCAAGTTGCAAAACGATTATCATTTAAAATTATTTGACACTTGGGAAGTTAGTTTTAACGGTTTCGGAGGACATCGTATATACGGTTGGTATATAGCGCCAAAAAACTCGAAAGGAAATTTAACTTGTATAATGCAGTTTCCGGGTTATGGAGGAGCTAGAGATTATCCGTTTAAATGGTTGTTGTATCCGTCCGCAGGTTATTCCGTTTTCATTATGGAAGTGAGAGGACAAGGAACGGAAGGAATAACTAACGGATTAAGTTTAAGTTATGACCCCGTAGGTTCGGGACCTCATTCTGACGGTTTTATGACGAAGGGAATACTCAATAAAGACGAATACTATTACAGAAGAGTTTTTGTAGATGCCGTTAAAGCGATTGAAGCCGCTACACAGCATGAATTAACGGGCAAAATTGCGGTAAGCGGAATAAGTCAAGGAGGCGGAATATCTATTGCGGCTACTTCTTTAGTGGGAATGCTCGGCTTAAAAATCGAGGCTTCTTTGATTGATGTTCCTTTTTTATGCGACTTCAGGAGAGCGGTTACCATAGTCGATACTTTGCCTTATAATCAGATAGCGAGATTCTGTGTCGCCGAAAGAAATAAAGAAAATCAGGTTTTTGAAAATCTATCGTATTTTGACGGAGTATTTTTTGCAAAAAGATGCAAAACGAGAGCCTTATTTTCCACCGCTTTAATGGATATGATATGTCCGCCGTCTACGGTATTTGCCGCCTATAATAATTATGCGGGCGAGAAAGATATTGAAGTTTATACTTTCAACGGACATGAAGGAGGAGACAACGAACATAATCAAAGAAAGTTAGCGTTTTTAGATAAACATGGAATTTAAAAATTGTTGTCATTGCGAGAGTTTATTTAATTTATTTTATTTAATTTTTTGATAAATTGAAAACCTCGCAATGATAAATTTATATTTTAAGTATAAAAATATTTAAAATTCCTATAAAAACGGTAATTTTTCCAAATTTTTTTTAAAAAAAATTTAAAAAAATTAAAAAAAAAATTTGACAAACGCATTTTTATTTGTTATAATATAATTATAAAATAAAATTGGTATTATGGATATGGTTAATTTGATTTTGATTATTGGCAATACAATACAATACAATACAATACAATACAATACAATACAATACAATACAAT
>CAZRYV010000173.1:0-4860 GCA_964604385.1 uncultured Brachyspira sp. | reverse complement strand
TTAGATAAAAAATTTATTTAGTATCTCAAGATAAAAAATAAAAATAATTAAGAATAAAAACTAAAAATTATCGTTGGTAAAAATAAATAATTCTCTTTTGGGAGTTAATATATAAGCCTCTTTATATTTAAAAGCTTCATTTGTAAAAAAATTGGTTCCCATTAAAAAAGCTATAGTCGATAATGCATCCGCTTCTTCGGAATTTGTATGAACTATCGTAGCCGAAACTGAATTGTAAGAAGGGTAGCCCGTTTTTGCGTCTATCAAGTGATGGTAATTTGTTCCGTTTTCTGTAAAATATCTTTCATAATCTCCGCTCGTTACTATCGCATAATTAGTCGCCTTTATTAACGCCAAATATTTTTCTTCAATATATTCTTCATTTTCTTCAAGGTTTTCAAGCGGATTTCGGACGGCTATCACCCAAGCCTCGCCTCTTTTATTTACTCCGTTTGCATAAGTGTCGCCTCCATAATCTATCAAATAATTTTCTATATTTTCATTTTTAAAAATTTCAATCAATTTTTTTATAATATATCCTTTACCGTAAGAGCCAAAATCAAAAGTTAAACTTTTTTTTAGTTTCAGAAATATTTTATCTTCGTTGGTTATTATATTTAATTTTGTATAATCTACATTACTTAATGTTTTATTAATTTCTTCTTGAGTCGGGACGGTTTGATTTTCTTTTATTCCAAAACCCCAAAGTTCTATCAAGCCTCTTATACTTATATCGAAAGAAGGATTAAGCCGAGAATATTTTAATCCCGTTTCAAATATGCGTGCCATCTCTTTTGATATTTCAATCTCTTCGACTTTCTCCAAACTTTTTTTATTGATTATGGCAATTTCGCTTTCTTGATTGTAAGGATTGATTATATTGTCTATTCTGTTAATTTCTTCGGTTATTAAATATAATAGATTATTCATTTTTTTTTCGGAAGTTTGAGCCGTTATGTTTAATATTGTATCGCTTATTATGATAGTTTTTTTAAGATAATTTTCTTTATAATCTTTTTTAGTTTTATATACAGAAATAATTATTATACATGCAATCGCTATAATCGGAATTAATGCGTAAAATTTTTTCTTTATATTTTTCATCAATTTTTCATTTTATTTATTTTATAAATTTTTAACCAAATCGTTAATCTTTATAATATTTTTCCATAAATCTTCCACTTTATCAAGTTCAAAAATCGTATTAGAATCGGACGGGCTTTTTGACGGATTCGGATGAACTTCCATAAATATGCCGTCTATTCCCAAAGCGACAGCCGATTTCAAAAGGGCGGGAATAAACTCTTTCGCTCCTCCCGAAATTCCATTTGCTGCGGAAGGCATTTGAAGGGAATGAGTGCCGTCATAAATCACGGGAGCATAATTTTTCATTATCTCGATATTTCTCATATCCACTACCAAATTTCCGTATCCAAACATGGTTCCTCTTTCGCATAAAAAAAGTCTCTTCTCGTTTATGGCATCGGAACATTTATCGGCTATATATTTGCAATCGTATCCGCTTATAAACTGTCCTTTTTTAACATTAACCGCTTTTCCCGTTTCGCAGGCGGCTCTCAAAATATCCGTTTGTCTGCATAAGAATGCGGGTATTTGAAGAAAATCAACATACTTTGCAGCTTCTTCTGCTTCGGCGGGAATATGTATATCGGTTATCGTGGGCAAATTAAATTCTTTAGAAACGGTTTTTAATATTTCAAGTCCGTTTTTCATTCCCAAACCTCTAAAAGACGACAATGAAGTTCTGTTGGCTTTGTCATAACTTCCTTTAAATATTAATTGTATGTTTAATCTTTCCTTAATCTCTTTTAATTTTTTAGCAATATTTATAGTCATCTCTTCGCTTTCTACAACGCAGGGACCGGCTATAAATATTAAATCCTTATTTTTATTTGTAATTCCTTTATAATCGAAAATCATACTTTAAGCCTTTTTTATTTTTTTAATTTGTTTAATTATTCAAATTTATTTAAGTTTGATTAATAATACTAAACAATAATACTATAGAAATATTTAATGTCAATTATCGCTTTTAATAATAGTTTTAAGACTTTGTAGCCTTTATATTCAAAACGGGTTTTAATCTATCGACTATATTAGCCGTAGGTTCTATTAATTCTTCTATCTTTTTTGAATCTTTATAAGCTTGCGGAGCTTCGTCCAAAGTATATTGGCAAATACTGCTTGAATAAATGCCTTTCATAGAATCTATAAAATCTTGCATATCTATTATACTCTTTGCTTGAGTTCTTGACAATACTCTTCCCGCTCCATGAGGCGCAGAGCAATTCCAATCTTCGTTGCTTTTGCCTTCGCATATTAATATACCGTCTCTCATATTGAACGGTATAATCATTTTTTCCTTTTCATAACTTCTGATAGCGCCTTTTCTTATAATAAAATCTTCAAAATCGATAAAATTATGAACCGACTCGAATTTATCTTCCAAAGTAATATTTAATTCTTTTGTAATTATTCTTAATATAGTTTCTCTGTTTATTTTCGCATAATATTGAGCGATAACCATATCGATACAATAATTAAACATAGCCTCTTTTTCCAAATAATATTTTTCCGATTCGTTTTGAATTTTTTCGTTTATTTCGTTATATTCTTTATATAGTCTTTCAAATTCTTCGGGGTCTTTCTTTTCTCTTACAAGTTCTATATTTTCAAAAAACCATGCGGCGGAATCTATTTTTCTTTTATTTTTATCCACATGATAATTGCAAACTCTCGTCCCAAAATTCCTCGAACCAGAATGTATGGTTAAATAATAATCGTTATTGTCGGACGCTCCCATTTCGATAAAATGATTTCCTCCTCCGAGAGTTCCCAAAGACCCGTAAAATTTTCTCGATTCTATATGAATTTTATCGCACATTTTCATTATATATTTGCTGTCTACTTCCAAAGGCGCAAAATCGGTATTATATCTTTTATTATAATTTATAGTAAATCTCTTTATCAATTCGGTTAACTCTTCCGTATTAAAGAGTCCGTTTTGTCCTTTCTTATGAGTTCCTCTACCCATTGGAATAACATTCTTTATTTTTTTATCAATATCTTCCAAAGGCATATTTTTTATTTCCTCTCCCAATTTGGCGCATAGCATACCGCAGCCTATATCGACTCCTATATGAAACGGATTTACTCTATCTGTAAGCGGCATCGTAAAACCTATAACTATGCCTTTGCCAAAATGAGTGTCGGGCATTATTCTAACTTTTGTATTTTCCGTAGCTTTTTCATTTAAAATATTTTGTATAAGAGTATAAGAATCTTCTTCTATATCTTCTGCAAATATTTTACAATCTTTATTATATTTTCCTTCTAATTTTATCATTTTTCTCTCCTTAAAAATTTAATTTATTTTATCATACTTTTTAACTCATTGTAATAAATTATTATTTTTTTATTCTTTTTTTCTTAATTTTTCTTTTTTCTTTCCAAAAATAGTTTGTGGTGTTCATTGAAAGATTTTCAATGTTTAACTTTCCTATTTCCGCCATTGGCAAATCTTTTGAATTTAAATTACTTTCTATGGAAAAATTTTTTAGATTAAAACAATTCTCGATTTCTTTCGGTAATTCTTTTAAATCATCGCACCGTATATCAAGTTCCTCAAGTTTGGTTAAATTTCCGATTTCCTTTGGTAACCGTTTTAATTTACTGCATCGTATATTGAGGCTTTTAAGGTTAGTCAAATTTCCAATTTCGCTTGGCAATTTTTTTAAATTATTACAATTACCGCTAAAATTAATAATACCAATATTAAGTTGTTTAAGATTAATTAACTTTCCAATTTCTTTCGGCAATTCTTTTAATTTATCACTATTTATTTTAAGTTCTTCAAGTTTGGTTAAATTTCCTATCTTATTTGAAATTTCTTTTAATTTATCATAATCTATATAAAACTGTTTAAGGTTAGTCAAATTTCCAATTTCTTTAGGCAACTCTGTTAAATTTTCGCATTTCAAATGAAGTTTTTTAAGGTTAGTTAACTTTCCGATTTCTTTCGGCAATTCTTTTAATTTATCGAATCGTATTTCAAGGATTTCAAGATTAGATAAATTCCCTATTTCTTTAGAAATAGTTTTTAACTTATAGGAGTTGTCGTGTATAACAAGCTCTTTAAGGTTAGTTAATTTACCTATTTCTTTTGTAACTTCTCCTAAATTCCAACAATTTATATTAAGTTTTTTAAGATTAATTAGTTTTCCAATTTCGCTTGGTAATTCTTCCGAAGTATAGTGACCTATATCAAGTTCCTCAAGTTTGGTTAAATTTCCGATTTCTTTTGGTAATTTTTCTAACTTCCAAGAATATATATAAAATTCTTTAAGGTTAGTTAAATTCCAAATTTCTTTTGGCAACTCTGTTAAATGTTCGCAATCCAAATCAAGTTTTTTAAGATTAGTTAAATTACATATTTCTTCAGGCAATTTTTCTAAATTCTTGCAATCTATCTTGAGGATTTCAAGTTTAGATAATTTTCCGATTTCTTTTGGTAATTCTTCTAAATTATCGCACCGTATCTTAAGCTCTTTAAGATTAGTCAAATTTCCTATCTCTTTAGGTAAAGTTTTTATTTCAAAATTAGTTATATTTAGTATTTTAATATTTGTGAGTTTAAAAATATTTTTTGGTATTTCATGATAGAAATATATATCAAGTTCTTTAAGATTGAAAATGTCGTGTTTATCTTTCAATTCGTTAAATCTGCTAGAACATTCCCGTTTTATCCATCTGTATAAACTATTGATTTCTTTTTCGGTTAAATTTGTTTTCATTTTTCGCCTCCTAATTTAATTAATATGCGTTCTTTTAATTCTCCGA
>CAZRYV010000172.1:0-4878 GCA_964604385.1 uncultured Brachyspira sp. | reverse complement strand
AAAAATTATTTGGCTATAAACGAACTCGTATTGGGAAAATGTGATGGACGGGCAATTTATATAGATGTTAGCATCGAGGACAAAATGGTATCTTCGATAGTGGGAGACGGAGTGGTTATAGCGACTCCAACAGGTTCAACCGCATACGCTTTAAGCGCCGGCGGTCCCGTTCTCGCACCTACAATAGATGCAATATCTTTCGTTCCAATAGCGCCTCATTCTTTAACTTTCAGACCTTTGGTAATTCCTAAAGGAGACTCTATACGACTTACGCTTTCAAAAAAATCTTTTAAGGCTATGATTACTATAGACGGATACGATATATGCAAATTCGATAAAAACGATATTCTAAAAGCGGAAATAAGCGAAAAGCATTGTTATATATTTCAAAGCGCAAAAAGATTATTTTACGATATACTTCGCAATAAACTTAAATGGGGAAGATGATGCTGAAATATCTTGAAATAAGAAATTTTGTATTGATAGACAAATTAAAAATTAATTTTAATAACGGCTTTAATGTTTTAACGGGAGAGACGGGAGCGGGCAAAAGCATAATAATAAGCGCTTTAGAACTTATAACGGGAGAGAAAGGTTCTACTCGAATGGTAGGCTCTAACGGAGATAGACTCATAGTTATGGGATGTTTTAGTTTGGAATCTTCGGCGAGTATCGTAAAAAATAAATTAAAAGAATGGAATATCGAAATAAATAATAACGAACTTAATATAAAAAGAGAAATTACGAAAGAAGGAAAAAGCAAATCTTTTATAAATAATGTCGGAGTTAGGATAGCGGAATTAAAAGAGCTTGGAGATTTGATAGTCGATATTCACGGGCAGCATGAACATCAGTCTTTATTTAATCCCTCAAATCATTTAAACTTCTACGACAGTTATTTAAATATCGAAGACAAATTGGAAGCGTATAAAGAACATTATGACAAACTTACAAAATTGATAAAAAAATATAACGAAATATCGCAAAATAAAAATAATATAATAAAAGAAAAATCGTTTTTGGAATACGCTATAGACGAAATAGAAAAAGCGAATCTAAAGCCTAACGAAGACGAAGAGATAAAAAACGATATATCCGTAATGTCGAATGCGGAAAGCATAGCGTCTTCTTTGTCTACGGTAAATAAAGATATTTTCGGAAACGAATCAGGAGCTTATCTAAAATTAACTAGAAGCATCAATATACTTCAATCAATATCGCAATATGACGGCAGATTGTCCGATTTATCATCTCAAATAGAGGGAATAAGTCTCAATCTTGAAGATATAAAGGGAGTATTAAACGAAGTGAGAGCTAAAACAAAATTCGACCCTAAAGAATTGGAAGATTTAAACGAAAGATTATTTTTTATAAATAATTTGAAAAAAAAATACGGAGCGAGCATAAAAGAGATTATAAATTACGCTAAAGAATCTAAAGAAAAATTGGAATCTTTAAATTTTTCAGAAGAGGATATTATAAATTTAAAATCGGAAATCGAAGAATTGAGAAAAACTACTTCCGTTTTGGCGAAAGAAATTTCAGAAATAAGACATAATAAAAAAGAAGAATTTATAAAAGCGATAGAATCGGAAATGAACGATTTGGGAATGTCGTCTACAAAATTCGATGTCGAAATAATGTCGGACGAGGACGAAGACGGAATATTAATCGTAGACGGAGTTAATGTAAAAGCAAACTTTAACGGAATAGACAATATAGAATTTATAATAGCGCCAAATAAACAGAGCGTATTTCAACCTTTAAGAAAAATAGCTTCAGGCGGCGAAATATCTAGAATAATGCTTTCTCTTAAAAATGTCCTTTCTTTGGGAGATTATTCGGAGACTATGGTATTTGACGAGATAGATGTTGGCGTGGGCGGAAGAATCGCCGAAGTTATAGGAGAGAAAATAGCGGCTTTATCAAAAAGAAAGCAGATTTTAAGCGTTACTCATTTGGCTCAAATTGCAATATACGCTAATAATCATTTTAAGGTTATAAAAAACGAATGCGAAGATAATGTCACTTCAACTATAGAAGAGCTTAACGACAATACGAGAGTTAATGAAATTGCAAGAATGATAACGGGAAAAGAAATAACAGAAGCGAGTATAAAACATGCATTCGAACTTTTGGAAAGCGCAAAAAAATCAATAAAAAATATTAACTAACCGTTATTTAATTTTTTATTTTTTAATTCTTTTTGTAAAATATAATTAAATTAGAAATTAAATTAATAAAATAAATTATTATAAATATAATCCAACAAATTATCGTGCTGTAAAAATATTTCATATCGGGAGCAAATTCAAATACTATATCGTTGTCGCCCGCTTCCACATAAACTCCTCTAAATAATAAATTTGCATTTAATAATTCTCTCTCTTCTCCGTTAACAAATACTTTCCAATTAGAATTATATCTTTCTTTTGAAATTAAAATTCCATCGTTCGGAGTTTTTACATTAAACGATATTTTATTATCTTCGTTTTCCGTCATTTCTACGATGCTTGCAAAATTAGAATTATTTAAATTATCGTTATTTAAATAATTTATAACAATCGCTTCTTTAGACAAATTGAAATCCGTATCTTTTAATCTATTCAAACCGTCATTAAAATCTTTGGCGTTATAAACTTTGCCGACAAATTCGTATTTGTTTCTAGAGTCTTTTAATTCGTATAAAACGGCTGCGGAAAATTCATCCTGATATTCCGTTATTTTTACAATATCGTTTGCGATTATAGATTGTTCCAAATAGATAGGACTTAATATATATCTTGCCCCGAGCAAATCCATCAATCTTGGCTGATAGCTCGCATAATCGTTTATCCTAAAAGCGCCGAATACTTCCGTTATATCCTTACTCAATCTGCTGGCGGCTGGAGGTTCGGTTAACGGAATTTTATAATAAGGCATAGTATGAGTGGTATATCTGTATAAATAAGGAATTAAAATTGGCATCGTGGTTTTGTTGCCTTCTTCTTTTAATATATGTTCCGTTATCGGAGTGGAATTATACATTTCGTTTATATCCGATTTAACTATAAACATATTTCCGCTTTGAGTTAAATCTAAAAATAAAACCGCCATAAAAATATACGGCAGATATTTATAAAAAATATTTTCTTTACTTGCAACGATTATATACGCTAAAATCACTACGCTTCCTATTATGAGGAATCCTATATTTCCCAAATCGTAAACCGAAAATAATATAAAACCCATTAAAGGAATTAAGGCTATATATCTTTCTTTGGCATCCGATTCTTTTAATGAAATTGAATTTATAATCAAAATCATAACAGTGGAAGAGACTAGAGTTAATCTTATAAAAGACATAAATATATTTTTGGAAATTAATTGAGATTTTTGAGCCTCCCAATTAGAAAAAAAACTATCGTATATAAAACCTTTTCCAAGTATTGTTATAATCATAAATATAAAAGAAACAATTGAAATTATATACATTATTTTTTTAGCAATATTTATATATTTATAATCTTCTTCCAAATATTTTAATAAATTGTTTTCGTTTTTTGATTCTCTTTTTAATTCTATCGCTTCGAAAATATAATCCGCAGCAAAAGACGAAATTATTGCAAAAGGAATCGGTATAATTTCTATAAATTTATTTGGATTTCTCGCATCTTGAAATATTGGAATCTGAAATAAAGCTCCGTAAATTAGAGGAAAATATCTTCCGAAACTTGCAATTAAAAAAAATAAAGCCGTTCCAATCCAAAAATATTTTTCTTTATATTTTTTACGGCTGATAAACACCGCAAATATAATAAATAAAAAAGTTATATAACCGATATTAGCTCCCGTCAAAGAATAATTTGAAGTTTTAGGCTCTCCGCTCACATTCGCAATCCGTCCCCAATAAGGATGAGTTTGACTTCCCGAATAATATCCAAATAAACCGGGAATAAAAAATCCTAAAATTTCTTCGGGAGGATAAGACCATCTTGTAGCCCAATCCCATAATTCTTTTTTATTATCGACTCCGGCAGCTCCCATATCTTGAGTATTTCTCGTAATCATTATTATTTGAAACGACATTAAAAACGAAAATACCGCCACTAATAAAAATTTTAAACATAATAAAATAATTTTTTTGTATTCTTTTTTAAGAAAGTCAAATAATTTTAATTGATTTTTTTTGTTGTATAATAAATAAATAAAATAAATCGCCAAAAATAAGGCAAAATACATAGCGACATCCAAAGCGCCTCCTAAAAACGCTATTCCCAAAAAAGCTCCCGTAAAAAAGAAATCAATCGTTTTTTCATTGTTCATCGCCTTCGATAAAAAATATAATACTAAAGGAAAATAACAATAGGTTTCAAATTTTCCCAAATGTCCCGGTAAAATTAAAGTGATAATTGAATTTGAAAACATTAAAGCTATAGCACCGAACATAGAGGCTTTTAGCGATAATTTTTTTTCTCTTAAAAATAAAAATAAACCGTAGCCCATTATAGTTATATGAAACATTACCGTAATCTGCGGATAAATATTTACGGGAAAAATAGCCATTAATAAAGATTTTGGATGAATCGGAACTGTGGAACTTGAGGCTATGGTAAAATAAGCGTTATTCCAAAAATAAATATTTCCGTTTAATATAGCGTCTTTAATATTTTTTATTTCCCATAAAATAACATCTCCCATTTGAAGATAGGAAAAAGTTAAATTGCTGTAAAAAAACAATATTGAAAGAATGGCAAATATAACGGGATATTTTATTTCTTTTTTTAATAAATTCATTATAGTTCCAATTTTTATGATTTAATTTATTTTTAATTTTTTATTTTTTATTTTAAATTTATTGATTTAATTATACTAAAATAAATCCGTTTTGTCAAAAAT
>CAZRYV010000171.1:0-4972 GCA_964604385.1 uncultured Brachyspira sp. | reverse complement strand
TTATGATTATGTTAACCTGAAGTCTATACCTTTAATTATATTGTTTCATCTCTTTATACTAAAATATTACCATAAAAATTATTTATGTCAAATTTGTAAAATATTATAATTTATAATATTTGCCTTGAAAGTTTTTAAATAAAATTGTATAGTATAAAAATAGTTATGGTTAGTATAAAGAAGGAGTTTTTTATGCCTAAACTTAAAGTAATGATAGCGGCTTCCGAAGCGATACCTTTTATAAAAACGGGCGGGCTTGCCGATGTGACGGGTTCTCTGCCAATATATTTAAAAAAATTTGGAGTAGAGGCTTTCGTGGTTATTCCAAAATACAGCGATATTGATTTTAAAGATTGTTATTTGGAGAATATTCTTCCCACTATGTGCGTTCGGATGGGAAGCGGCGAAGAATGGTGTTCCGTATTTAAAACGGTTTACAACGGAGTCGATTTTTATTTTATTGAACATCATAATTTTTTTAGTAGGGAAGGACTCTATCATGATAGCTCGTTTAACGATTATCAGGATAATGCATGGAGATTCGGATTTTTTTCAATGGCGGCTTTGCAATTATGCAGGGATTTAAGATTGGATATAGATGTAGCTCATGTCAACGATTGGCAAACAGCAGCAATTCCCGCATATATAAAAACTTGGCATTGGAGCAACGAACTCGGACGGGCGGCGAGTTTACTCACTATTCATAACGCTAATTATCAGGGCATTTATAACGCAAGCACCACTTACGATTATTTAGGTTTGGGTTGGAATAATTATAGCCCCGACACTTTTGAAGACCATTCTAATATCAATTTGCTTAAAGGCGGAATATTCTTTTCGGATGTTGTAACCACAGTCAGTCCAACTTACGCTAAAGAAATTTCCACTCCTTACGGCGGACATGGTATGGCGCCTTATTTACAAAATAAAACCACAAGTTTTTTCGGAATACTTAACGGAATAGACGAGCATGTTTGGAATCCGGAAAAAGACATATTTATTTCGGCTAATTTTTCTTCAAAAAATATGGACGGAAAAAAAATATGCAAGAGAGAATTGCAAAAAAGATTCTTGCTTGAAGAAGACGATAAAGTGGCGTTAATAGGAGCGATTGGAAGATTTGTCGACCAAAAAGGATATCAGTTTATAGCTTCTATAATAGATTACTTAATGAATAATATGAAGATGCAATTTGTCATATTAGGGACGGGCGATAAAGGACTTGAAAATTTCTTTGGTGATTTGCCTAAAAGATATCCCGGACGAGTAGGTTCTTATATCGGCTATAATAACGAGCTTTCTCATTTAATAGAGGCGGGTTCAGATATGTTTGTAATGCCTTCGTTATTCGAGCCTTGCGGACTCAATCAAATGTATTCTTTAAAATACGGAACAATTCCTATAGTTCATGCGACAGGAGGACTTGACGATACGATTGAAAATTATAATGAAGAGACGGGAGAAGGCACGGGATTTAAATTTTATGACGCTACTTCTTCGGCATTATATAATACTATAGGTTGGGCTATAAGCGTTTATTACGACCATCCCGATAGATTCAAGACTATGCAATTGAGAGGAATGAATATAGATAATTCTTGGGAAAAAAGCGCAAAAGAATATATTAAAGCTTATGAACTTGCAATATCCAATAAAAGAAATTATGACGATATGTGCAGTTTATAATCAAGATTTAAATTTTTAGTTTTTAAGTTTTAGTTTTTATGGGGTATAACTATTATGGAAAAAACAAATAATATTTTGTATGTAATGGCTTATAAAAATTTTCAGGATGAAGAATATTTTGAAACGAAGAAAATATTTGAAAATAACGGATATAAAACAAAAATTTCCTCTTCAATAATAGGAGAAGGACAGGGAAAATTGGGAAGTTCCGTAAATATAGAACTTTTATTCAGCGAAGTTGACGCAGTAGAATTTGATGCGATAGTTTTTGTCGGAGGTTTGGGTTGCATTACATTATGGGACGATTGGCGAGCGCAGGGACTTTCAAAATTATTTTTAGAGAATAAGAAAATCGTGGCGGGAATAGGAAGCGGAGTCGTGATTATGGCTAATGCGGGAATATTAAAAAATATTAAGGCGACTTGTTTAACCGCAGACGAATCTCATGTTCGGCATGGCAGCGCCGATATAGTGGGAGGCAATGTGGTAATATCGGGAAATATTATAACCGCAGAAGGTCCAAAGTCGGCAAAAGAATTTGCAAACGCTTTGCTTGAAGCTTTAAAAAATTAAGCGAAATTAAATATTTTAATTTTTGATATTTGATTTTTAATTTAATTTTTATTTGACATCGGCGCCGTTATCCAATAAAAACGAAACTATTTCCAAATGTTTATATTCTAAAGCTCTCATTAAAGCAGTATAACCGTATTCGTCCTTTGCGTTAATATCTGCTCCGTTATTTACCAAATACTTAACCACTTCCAAATGTCCATTTTTTGAAGCAACCATTAAAGCCGACTCTCCGAATACTCCGTTAATATCAGCCTTATTTTCTACCAAAAATTTTACAATTTCCAAATTTCCTTTGGATGAAGCCTCTTTTAAAGGATTATTTCCGTCATTGTCAAAATCGTTAATATCTTCCGCTATTTTCGCTAAATATTTTGTTATTTCAAAATTTCCTTTATTTACGGCAAACATTAAAGCGTTCCAACCGTTATTATCTTTAGCGTTGACATCGGCGTTTTTTTCTTCAACCAAATATTTGACCAATTCTAAATTTCCAATATTCGCAGCATTCATTAAAACGGTATTGCCTTTATTATCTTCGGCGTCAATATTCGCTCCCTCTTCGACTAAATATTTAACTAATTCCATATTTCCAATGTTTGCGACATTCATTAATACGGAATTTCCTTCGTTATCTTCAGCATTTACATCCGCTCCTTCTTTGATTAAATATTTAACCAATTCCAAATCTCCGTTGTTTGCAACATTCATCAAAACCGTATTTCCGTTATTGTCTTCGGCGTTAATATCCGTTCCTCCTTCTACCAAATATTTGACTAATTCTGAATTTTTATTTTCCGAAGCCGAAATTAAAGCTCCCAAATCGTCCGCATTTATATTTGCTCCTTTTTCTTCCAATAATTTCGCCGTCTGCAAATTTCCTTCCATTTGAGCGAGCATTAAAGCCGTTTCGCCATAATCGTTTTTTGCATTAACATTCGCTCCGTTATTTATTAAAAATTTAACAGTTTCCAAATGTCCTCTATACGAAGCCCACATTAAAAGATTAAAACTAAAACTGTCTTTAGCGTCAATATTCATTCCATTTTCTACCAAAAGTTTAACTATTTCAAAATTTGATTCTACCGAAGAATATGTTAAAGCAGTTTCTCTGTAATCGTATTCTATAGAATTAATATCCGCCCAATTATCTATTAAGAATTTAGTCATTTCGTAATTTCCTTTATACGAAGCAAAACTTAAAGGAGATATTTCATACTCGTCTTCGTTTATTTTCACCTTAACTTTTTCGTTAATATTAATATTTTCCCGCTCAAATATAGAATTAAACTCGTTAATGTCGTTATTTTCTATAGTCCTCATTAATAATTTATTTTTATTTTCTTCTTCGGATTGATAATTTGCATCCCGTTCTATTTCGCTTTTTTCTAATTCTTCAGATTTTTCCGTTTCATCCGTTTTTATGTCGATTAAATTCGTTTCATTTACGATTAAATTTTCTTCTCTTTTTATATCTTTTAAATCTTTTAGAATATCGTTTCTATTGGTTATAATATTTTTCACATCGGCTTGAATATCGTTTTCAGGAATTTCGATATTATTTGTATTTAAATTTTTTTCAATATTATGTTTTTTGGAATCAGATTTTTCAGAGCAGTAAGTTAAGCCTAAAATTAAAATAATAATCAATATTAATTTTTTATTCATTTTTACCCCAAAATTTTTTCTATAGCTTCCAAATAACATGACATAAAATCTCCTTCTCCTTTCTCAAAATCCAAAACCATAGAAGAAATTTTTTTATTAAGTTCTTTTATCATAATATAAGCCGCTTCCCGAGATTGATTTTCGGTTAAATCGGGATTATTTTTAAGTATATGTTCCATAAGTTTATTAATATTTACTCTTCTATACACTCCGTCTTTATCCATTTTATTCTCCGTTAGATTATTAATAAAAATTATTATTTTTTTTTACAATCTATATTCCCGTTAATATCGTATTTTTCATAAATACTCAAAACTTCTTCCAAAAATTTAATCAAATCTTTTTCATTTGATTTTTTGGCAATTTCCAACATTCGTATAAACATTTTTTGCCTGTCTCCGTTTGTTTTAAATTCTTTTTTAAAAAATTATGTTTAGAACAAAGCGTCTGCCCGTTTTCTAAAGTCGCTTTTCCTCCTAAATCTTTCGGTTTTATATGGTCCACATGCAATTCAACGCCTTCGTTCTTTCCCATTCCGCAGATTACACATTTATAATTATCTCGTTCTAAAATTTTCTTTTTAAGTTGCGGAGTAAAATCTTCCAAATCATCTCTTAAAACTACAAAATCCGGGTCGTATCTATAAACGCCTTTGGAGATTTTTTGCAAATAACCTTTTTGATGCAAACTTCTAATTCCTCTGTCCGGGTCTCTAAAAACTTTCCCGGTTATTTTATGCCATTCTTTTACCACCCAATCTACAACTTCGGGATGAGGTATATCTCTATTTGGATTTTTATTAAAAAATTCCATAATTAAATCAAGCTGACTATTTTTATTCATTAAAATATCTCCGTCTTCTTTTTGTATAGTTTGATAAAACCTTTCCACAGAAAGATTGCAATATCCTTTATCTAATTCTACTCCTATAAAACTTCTATTATTTAAATAAGCCTCTATCATAGTAGTTCCACTTCCACTAAAAGGGTCTCATATTATATCTCATACAAAAGAAAAAAGATTAATGCATCGTTTTGGCAATTAT
>CAZRYV010000170.1:0-4982 GCA_964604385.1 uncultured Brachyspira sp. | reverse complement strand
TCTTTTTTGGCGACAAAAAAGAACAAGAATTTTGATTTCTTTTATAAAAGAATATTGATACAAGCGAATTTGAAAGAGAGATTGATTTGGCGGTGTATCGTTTGTATGGTTTGAGTGCGGATGAGATTGAGATTGTGGAAGGGAAGTAGATTTTTCAATACTTGACAAATTAAATATTATAAATAAACTTAAAAATAGGATTAAATAATGATAATAAATGCGATTATAGAAAAAGATAATGACGGATATTTTGCTTTCGTTCCCGAGTTTAAGGGTTGCGTAAGTCAGGGAGAGAGTTTTGAAGAAGCCAAAGCGAATATTAAAGAAGCAATCGAACTCTATATGGAAAGTATGAATAAAGAAGAATTAAATTTATTGTTGTCAAAAGATTACGCTATAGCTCCGATAGAGGTTTCGCTTGAAAGATAAACTTCCAAAATTAAATTCAAAGGAAGCCGAAAAATTGCTGTTTGAAAACGGATTTATTTTAGACAGACAAAAAGGCAGCCATAGAATAGCAGTCATAGAATATATAAAAAAGAAAGCAAAAGAATGGTTATACCGTTTCATAGCGGGAAAATTTTGCATCCAAAAATCATAAAAGAACTTTTTGAGATTTTAAGCGATTAAAGTCTATAATTTATTTCGATAAGTTATGAATATTGATACAAGCGAATTTTAGAAAGAGTTATTGACGAGGCTGTGTATCAATTTAAAAACTTGATTTATTTTTTTGACAAATTATTATTTTTTTAGTATAGTAATATAATCGTAAAATAATTGACAATATAATAAAACTTAAAAAATTAATTTTAGGATTTAAAAGTGAAAATAGCTCTATCTCAATTTGAAATAATTCCCTCTATGCCGAGAGTCAATGCCGAAAGAATGATAAATTTTATAAAAGAGGCTAAAAACAATAAAGCGGATATGATAATATTTCCCGAACTTTCTATATCGGGATATTTAATAGGCGATATGTGGGAAAGCGAATCTTTTATAAGAGAATGTGAAGAATTGGGAGAAGAGATAATAAAAGCCTCGAAAGATATATTCGTCATATTCGGAAATGTGGCTGTAGACAGAAACAAAAAAAATTTTGACGGAAGAGTAAGAAAATACAACGCTCTATTTTTGGCGAAAGACGGAAAACTTATAAAAAATTCTCAAAAAAATTCTTCTGTAAAAAATTCTTATACGCCCTACCCTTTTATAATAAAAACTTTACTCCCAAATTATAAAGAATTCGAAGAGCCGAGACATTTTTTTAGTCTGAAAGATTTATTTTTAGAAAATGCATTAAAAATAGAAAACAATTTTAAAAATAAGTTTAATATAAAAGAATATTTGAAACCTATAGAAATAGATATTGACGGAGAAAAAATTAATTTAGGTTTAACTATCTGCGAGGACGCTTGGAGTTCAAATTATGATTTATCGCCTATGGATATTATAAACGAAAATGTGGATATTTTTATCAATATATCGAGTTCGCCGTATACTTTAATAAAAAACGACAGACGGCATAAAATCTATTCCGATATAGCAAAAAAATACAAAAAGCCTTTGATATATGTCAATAATGTCGGCATTCAAAACAACGGAAAAACAGTTTACGCTTTTGACGGAGGAAGTTCGGTATATGACGATAAAGGAAATATAATTTTAACTTCAAATAGATACGAAGAGAGTTTATATTATATAGAAATGAATATTACAAAAAAAGAATATCCAAAACCGATAATTATAAAAGAAGAAAACGAATATAAATTAATTTACGATACGATTATTTATGGCATAAGAAAATTTACAAAATCTATAGGAATAAATAAAGTCGTTATAGGAGTTTCGGGAGGAATAGATTCGGCTTTATCTTCGGCTGTTTATGTTAATGCGATAGGAAAAGACAATGTTTTGCTTGTAAATATGCCGAGCAAATTCAATTCCAATACGACAAAAAATTTGGCAAAAACTTTATCGGAAAATTTAGGCTGCGGTTATATGATAGTTCCGATACAAGAATCGGTAGACTTCACGATAAAACAAATCGAAACCATCCCAATTATAAAAGACGGTAAAAAAAGTTTTTTAAAAGCGTCTTCTTTCGTTTCGGAAAATATACAGGCGAGAGATAGGTCGGCGAGAATATTGTCTAGTTTGGCAGCGGCTTTCGGCGGAGCGTTTACTTGCAATGCAAATAAAACGGAGACTACGGTAGGGTATTCCACTTTATACGGAGACGGAGCGGGATTTTTTGCGGCTTTGGCGGATTTGTGGAAATATCAAATATACGAACTTGCAAAATATATAAATAAAAATATTTTCAAAAAAGAAATTATTCCCGAAGGAAGTATCGATATAGTTCCCTCTGCAGAATTATCTTCCGCTCAAGCTGTAGACGAAGGAAAAGGCGACCCTATAAAATACGATTATCATGATTATTTATTTAAAACTTTAATCGAATCTTGGAATAGAATTATTCCCGAAGATATTTTACAGTGGTATATTGACGGAGAATTGGAAGAAAAAATAGGATGTAAAAAAGGACTGATAAAAAAATATTTTAAAAATGATTTGGAATTTGTGGAAGATTTGGAGAGATGGTGGAAACAATATACGGGAATGGCTGTTGCAAAAAGAATACAATCTCCTCCGATACTTGCAATTAGCAAAAGAGCTTTCGGTTTCGGAAATAGAGAAGCCCAAAACGGAGTATATTATACTTCAAAATATTTATATCTAAAAAATAAAATACTCGATTAATTACAAGTATTGATTTCAATAAAATTTATGTTATAATTTATATCAGTTTAATTTATGGAGGTCAATTATGCCACGAGTTATAAATAACGATTGTGTAGCATGCGGTTCATGTTTACCTGAATGTGCGTTCGGAGCTATAAGCGAAGGAGATATTTATGTAATAGACCCTGACAAATGCACGGACTGTGCAGCTTGTGAGCCTGTTTGCCCAAGCAACGCTATACATCAAGCTTAATCTGTTACAGATGGCATTGGGGTAGGTTTTGTTTTTATAACCTGCCCTTTATTTTTGTTTTTTATTTTTATTTATTTTAAATTTTATGTTAAATTATTTATTCTAAAATAAAAATCAAAATAAAAAATTAATTAAGGAATTTTAATTGATAAACAATACTTATGCATTCATTCTCGCCTATAATAAATATAAAACTTCCTCTATAATAGCGTCTTTTCTCACGCAAGATTCGATAATAGACGCAGTTTGTTATAGGGCAAAAAAAGATTCAAAAGCGTTCGGTTCTGATTTTGAAAGCATATCAAAAATTCAAATAAGTTTATACCAAAAAAAACAACCAAATTTATCTATCTTAAAAGAATCGTCAATAATAAAAAATTATGATTCGCTCGAAAAATCAATTTATTCTTCGCTTGCCGTTTTTTATATAAGAGAAATTTTACTATATTCGGCTAAAGATTTTGACGAAAGATATTTTATACTTATGGAAAAAACCTTAAACGCTTTGGAAAAATTGGAAGAATTATTAAAAGGAGAAAAAAACTATTTGTTAAAAAATTATATAAACATACTTTTAAGAGCTTTTGAAATGAAGGTTCTATATATAGCGGGAATATCTCCACAATTAGATTTATGCATTTTATGTTCAAATCCAAACGCCGATTTTTATTCTATAAACGAAGGCGGAATTATTTGCGGTAATTGTAAAGCGACTTTAAAAGACGCCGTCAAATTGGAAAAAGGAGATATTGATTTTATGAGAATAATAAAACGAAATTCTTTAATCGATATAATTCAAAATAAAGATATAAACGATTTTTATTTAAACTCTATTTCAAATGTCAGAGATATAATGAATAAATCTCTTTTCTATCATTTAAATAAAAATTTTAAAAGTCTTAAAGTATTGGAAGAAGTTTTATTTAAAAATTTTATATAATTAATAATTTATTACCTTATTTATTATTCTTTTCGTTATTTTTATTGTCGCTCTTTTTATTATCGCTTTTCTTATCATTGCTCTTCTTGTCGTTTTTAGGCTCGCCTCTATATTTTTCGCTCATTATGATTCCGTTTTCCTCGTAAAAAGTAATAGCCTTATAATTTTGCCTTACAGAAAATTCGGCGCTTCCAATAACGAGTTCGACTCCAGATAGCATTTCTTTTCCAGCGCTTATCGTAGAATCAACTTTTTCTATTTCCATCTGTTGCACCATACTTTCTCTATTTAATACAACTTCCTCTCTTCTGCTGTTCGATTGTTCCAATTGCTCTTTCAAACTTTTTAATTGTTCTTTCTTTTCATCGTCAAGTTTTTTAACTTTCGCCGCTTGTTCCAAAGATTTTATTCCTCTTTCAAGCTCTTCTATGGCTATATCTAATTCCGCTTTTTCTTTTTCCATAGAATCTACGGCGCGTCTTTTGGCAGGACTTACTCCCGTTTCTATTAAGGTTTTACTTCCCGCTTGAGAACCCAATACTTTTCCATTTACTTCGGTTAATGCTCTTAATCTTCCTCCACTTGCAGACGCTCTCTTTCCTATAAGTATTATTCTGTTGTCGGCGTCTATATTTGAATTTAATATCGCTTCCGTTACGACAACATTATTTCCCGCTTCGATATTGGAAAATTGTATAAATTTCGCTATAACATCGCCGCCCGCTTTAACGAAACTGTTTTCATTTCCTTGAATGCCGAGCTTAACCATTATATTTCCTTTTGCCTCTAAGTCACATTTGCCAACCGTTCCTTGAATATCTATATTTCCTTCAGATTTAATAGATTAATTATCGCTTACGCTTCCATTAACAAGCACGCTTCCGATAAAATTAATATTTCCCGTTTCTGGTCCGACATCTCCCGCAACTTCAAATATAGGTTCTACGCTCAATAATTGTCCTTTCAATACAACCTGCCCGCTAATAGAAGCTAATATAAATTTATTATCCTCCGACATTTTTACATTACCGCCCAATATTTCTT
>CAZRYV010000169.1:1809-4988 GCA_964604385.1 uncultured Brachyspira sp. | reverse complement strand
AAAATATACAAAAAATATACAAATGAAATAAATGAAAAAGATAAACAATAAAAGAATAGATAAAAGGAGAATAATATATGAATGAATTACCTTTAATATCGGTTATAATGCCATGTTATAATCGTGAAAAATATGTAGTGGAAGCAATAGAATCTATTTTGAATCAAACATATTCAAATTTTGAATTTATTATAATAGACGATTGTTCCACAGATAATACATTTGAAGTAGTTAAAGAATATGCTAAAAAAGATAATAGAATTATAGCTTTAAGAAACGATAAAAACTACTGTTATGTTCATTCTCTAAATAAAGGTATCAAACTTGCAAGAGGAAAATATATAGCAAGAATGGATGACGATGATATCTCTCTTCCAAAAAGATTTGAAAAACAAGTTGAATTTTTAGAAAATAATGAAGATGTAATTGTGCTTGGAACATTTATTAAAGTATTTACTGACGATATGAAAGAATATTATTCATGGGTTACTGAAACTAATCCCGAAGTAATAAAAATATTAATTAATTTTTTTAATCCTATATGTCATCCTTCCGTAATGATAAGAAAATCATTTTTGGAAGAAAAAAAATTAACTTACGCCAAAGAATATGAATTTACTGAAGATTATTATTTATGGAATCAAATAATACAAAATGGAGGAAAAATTGCTAATTTGTCGGACATATTATTAAAATATAGAAGTCATTATAAAAAAGTTACAGAAAATAAAAATTCTGCAAACAAACAGAGCGATTTATTCCATGCTATAAGATTAAATTTATTAAATAGAATCTTCGGTAGAGGCAAAGCTAAAAAAATTGAAAAAGCTATAATCGGTTATCCATTTGAAAATAACAACAAATTATATTTATACAATCTGTTAAAGCAAATAAAAAATATTAATTCATATAAAAAATATTATTCTGATACTGCAATAGAATATATAATCGATAAATATTGCGGCGTTAAATCCGATATGCATATATTCTTTTCTTGCGATGATAATTATTCTAAATATTTATTTACGGCAATAGCTTCAATATTAAAAAATTCATTGCCAATAGATAATTTTAATTTCTATATTTTGGATGGCGGCATTAGTAAACATAATAAAGATAGGATAAAAAAATTAACTAAAATCAAAAACTTTAATATAGAGTTTATAAAAATAGATAATAAATTATTTGAAGATTTCTATATGAATGAAGAATTGAAATATATATCAAAAGCAACATATTATAGATATATAATACCAAGATTAAAGCCAAATTTAAAGAAATGTTTATATTTGGATGTGGATATAATTGTGGTAGATAGTTTAAATCAACTTTGGAATACCAATATAGATAATTATTATATAGGCGGAGTAAAAGAACTATGGGATTGGTATAACGAATATTTTTATGATAGTTTTAAAATTCATAATACTGTTAATTGCGGCGTTTTACTTATCAATTTGGAAAAATGGATAAATAATGATATTACAAATAAATTATTTCATAATACCGATTTGCTTATTAAATATAACAAAATTAAATATCAAGACCAAGATGTAATAAATTATACATTTAAAGATAATATTTTATTTGTCTCTCCAAGATATAATTTACAACAAACCGCTTATTTTAAAACGCATTATAACGCTTATTCCGATAATGAAATGTATAATTCAAAAATGTATCCTGTAATAATTCATTATTCGGGCAATATAAAACCATGGCAAAAAGGATGTTTACATCCTCTTTGGGGAAGATATTACGAATATACAAAATTATTTTGGTATCAAAAGATTTTCTATATTATAAATAATAATAAATTTAAAGTTGTTAATATATTGGGAATTAAAATATCGATAAAAAAAAGTTTTTTAAATTTTTTATATAATAAATATGAAGACGAGATATACAAAAGGATAACAATTTTAGGAATAAAAATAACTTATAAAAATAAATTTAAATTTCTAAAAAAACAAATATATGAGGAAATATGGAATAGCGAAAACAGAATAAAATGGGAAATATGGAATAGAACAAACAACATTATCAATAATTTGCCTATACTCTCTTTTGATAAAGTCTCTAATTTATTAGCTGACTCTTCGAGTATATCGGTGTCTGTAATAATAACCGTTTATAATATTGGTAAAAAATATTTAATAAACTGTATAGAAAGCGTAATAAATCAAACTTTAAAGAATACAGAAATAATTATCGTTAATGACTGTTCCGAATTTGCAGAAGACGAGTCGATTTGTTTAGAATATGCAAATAAAGATAGCAGAATAAAGTATATAAAACATAAAGAGAATATGGGATACACAGCTTCGATAATGACGGGATTAAATCATGCAAACGGACATGCCATAACTTTTGTAGATGCCGACGACTATATTGATTTACATGCATTAGAAATGGCATTTAATAAATTGATAGTAAATAATGTCGATATAGTTTCATTTGATTATAGTATAGTAAATGGCGATATGATAACAAATGTAAATAAAAATATCCCATTATTATATATTAATACGGAAAATATATTGGGAGCATTTTCTAATAACTTAATTTATGCAAAATTATTTTCTTATATGTATAGAAAAGATATTTTATTAAAATTAGAGAAATATATAATTAATAATACCATTGGCGAAGATTTACTATTATGTTTTCAAATTTTTGATAAATCTAAATCAATGATAAATTTACCGACTAAATTATACTATTATAATGCTCGTCCTAATTCATTAAATAATAAAAAAATAAACTATATTGAAAATATTAGTCTGTTATTTAATGGCTTAAAAGAATATGTAATTAATAATAATAAAGAGTATAGCGTATATTTAACTCGGTTATTCGCTAGATGTGCTATACAAAATAGTTATTATGAAATTTATTATAATTCTAATAGCAATAAGGATAAAGAAAAAGTATATATAAATATTTTAAGGAGTATTTTTGATGATTTGATAGATAAAAATATGGTTATGAAATATCTGAAAGATGATATTCGGGATGAAAATATTATTTCTTGGTATAAAACAAACTTTTAAATAAATTTATAAAATGGAGGAACACAAATGTTTAATGTAGTAGATTTTAAATTTGAAGATTTTGAAAACGGGTATTTGGATGAAATATATAAATCTTTAGGCGATTATATGAAACTATCCTTAATG
>CAZRYV010000169.1:0-1709 GCA_964604385.1 uncultured Brachyspira sp. | reverse complement strand
GCGTAAATAGCGCAATAATATTAAACATTATAAAAGATATGAAGAATACTAATTTATACTCTATTGATATAATGGATAAATGGCATGCCGATAACACCAAATTATCAGGTTTTGTTGCAGAAGAAAAATGCAAAAATTTAATGAATAAATGGAAATTATATACCGGTAATGTAGCGGCAAAATTCATGGATGAAATAGGCAATAATATAGATTTGGTTTTATTGGATACAGCTCATGTTAACCCGGGTGAGTTTTTAGATTTTTTGATGATAAAACCATATTTATCAAAGAATGCAATAATAATTATTCATGATATTCAATTACATAATATTGATACTCATTATGATAGCACCTGCGGATTATTATACGCTTGTTTACATGGAGAAAAATTTTATCCTAAAATGGACGAAGATTACAATGAAAAATTTGGATTTGCAAATATAGGCGCAGTAATATTAAACGAAAATATAGACAATTATATTGAAAGTATCTTTTTCTTATTAACTTTGCCTTGGAAATATGTGCCGATAACTGAGTATAATGAAATAATCATTAACAGTCTGACAAAACATTATGATGAAAAATTAGTAAATATATATAAAAAATTAAGAGAATATAATATATATCGATTAAATCATAGATACGAAGCTATTACTATTATTAAAGATAAAATAAATGAAATTAATAATATTTTAAAAGATTATGAATAAAATTAATTCAATAAATATAGTTTTTGCTTGCGATAATAATTATGCTCAACATTTATGCGTTAGTATGGCTTCTATATTATTAAATAACAGGAACGGTTCTTATTATAAATTCTTTATATTGGACGGGGGGATAAGCGAAAAAAATAAGAATAAAATTAAAAGTCTAAATTATATTAAAAATTTTAGTATAAAATTTTACGAGATGAAAGATGATAATTTTTCTGATTTTAAATTGAATAGGCATCATATTTCTATAGCGACATATTATAGATTAATGTTATTTGATTTGCTCGATAAAGATATAAAAAAAATAATATATTTGGATTGCGATACTATTATAAAAAAAGATTTAAGCCAATTATGGGAAATAGATTTGGAGGAATATTTTGCTTTAGTGATTGAAGACGAATGCGGAATTACTCAAAGCGAAAGATTAGGTTTACCAATAAGTTATAAATATTTTAATGCGGGCGTTTTGGTGTTTAATGTAAAAAAAATGAAAGAATTTGATTTTTATAATAAATGTTTAAATTGTTATAAAAATAATAAAAATATTATAACTTTGCAAGACCAAGATATATTGAATATTTTGCTAAATAATAAATGCAAATTTATACCTCTTAATTGGAATGCAAACAGCAGAATATATTTAGACGACAATTTTAAAAGGCTGAATATTTCATTTTGTAAAAAATTTTATACTAAAGAAGAAGAGGATAATGCAAAATATAACCCATATATATTACATTATACGGGAGAAGCGAAACCTTGGGACATATATTGTAAACATCCTCTAAAAAACGAATATTTTAGATATTTAAGATTTACTGAATTTAGATTATATAAATTTATTTACATTATAAATAAATTTATTTTTTATTATAAAAATACTAAACATTATTTAAAAATAAAAATCTTGTTTATAAGCATAACTATAAAAAAATAAGATTAAAAAAGCAGATAGAAAATTTAAATTTTGGATACAAAATATTATTCAGA
>CAZRYV010000168.1:1997-4999 GCA_964604385.1 uncultured Brachyspira sp. | reverse complement strand
TTTACTTCAATAATTTTATAAATTTGACAAACGCATTATTTTTAATATACTTTAAATGTAGGATAAAATAAAAATGGTTGCCGTGATAAAATATGCGATTATAACAATTTTTTTGTTAATATTTATAGTAATTGCGGCTTTTGTAGATTTTTTAATAGGCGGAATATCGTTGATTACTATAATAATAGTCGCTTTAGTCGGTTATTATCTTTTCTCTTGGGCTAAAAATTCAAATAATACTCAAAACGAAATTACAGAAACTACAATTACAGATATTTACGGAAATACGGTAGATTGCCGTCAGTTTGTAGACAATAATACAAAATATATTTATAACGATAATTTTTTTATAGCGGTAGACAAAAAATTTCTCTATTATATTGAACCTTATTATGACGATTATATAGTGATTAAACGAAAAAATATTACGGGAAATATTTACAATGCTTCGGTTAATACGGGCGATATTATATGCGAGGGTTTATCGGCTTTGCTCGAATTGGAAAATAAAAAAATTAAAAATCAAACTTATAAAAATGCAATATACGGTTTTTATAAAGATATTAGAAATGCAATACTTAACGCTAAAACTCCATCGTATTAATTTTATTATTTTATTGATTTTAAAATTTTATTAATTTAAAAATAAAAAATCATATTCTTTAATTTGACAAAATTTAATAATTTTATTATAATTAAATTGTTCGGTTATAAATTACAAAAATCAATTATTAAGATTTAATAACCGATAATAAAATTATGTTTATTCCATATCAAAAAGAAAAAATAGAAAATGCAATATTATTTTTTGCTTTAGAATATCGTAAAAAAATAAAGCAAAATATAAATCAAATAAAACTTTATAAATCGCTAGCTTTTTTAGATTTTGAAACAACGGAAGAATATGGACAGCCTTCTTTAGGTTTGACTTATAAAGCAATGAAAATGGGTCCCGTTCCTAAAGAAATTTATAACGATAAAGAATATAGAAAAACAGATTCGTATTATTTTGAAGAAGTTAAAAATACAAATAATGTAGTAGAAATTATTGTAAAAAAAAATAAAAAACCGAATTTAGATTATTTTTCAGATTATGAAATAGAGAAAATGAATAAAATAGTCGAAGTATATTATAATAAGTCTGTGTCGTCATCTTTAATAAGCGACGCTTCCCATGAAAAAATAAAGGCTTGGGAAAGAAGATTTAATATTAAAGAAAATGATATAATCTCATACGATGAAGATGTCTTTACAGATATTTCAAATAAAGAAGAGAAAGATTTTACACCTGCCGAAGAACGATACGCTATGTTAAAGGCGTTCGAGGAAATAAGAAAATGAGTTTGGATGTTGGGGATATTTTTACTTGGGAAAATTTTCCTTATCCAATAACGGGCGAAATAAAGAGAAGATGGTTTATATATTTTGGAGATGGCGGTTATTTTAGTATAGATGTATATTTATTTACTACCACTACTAATATGGATAGAAATAATGAAGATAGCATTATTTTTCAAAAAGGCGAATATTCATTTACAAGAGATTGTATATTAAATGTTGGGCAAAATCATTATAGTAAAAACATTACAAAAGTAGATATAGATAAGCATATAAAAAATGGCAATATAAACAAGGTAAGTAAACTTCAAGAAAATAAAATAAGAGAAATCTATAATAAAGTATTAAAATCCAAATATATAAGCCATATAGATAAAATAGCGATACATGACGCTTTGAACCGAGCGGGAATAATAAATTTAACAAAACCCAAAAAATGAATTAGAATTTTTTATTAATTTATTTCATTATAAAATAAATAAAATAACCGTTAAATTTACATTTAGGTTTTTAAATAATATTATATAATAAAATAATTAATAAATAATAAAAATTTAAGGCAAAAATATGGGAAGCGTATTTGGTAAAAATATTAAATTGAGTCTATTCGGGGAATCGCATGGCGAAGCTATAGGATGCGTTATTGACGGTTTTCCGCATGGAATTAAAATTGACGATTATTTTATAGAATTAGAAATGGAGAGAAGAAGGGCTAAAAATCCGAGTATCTCGACTGCAAGAAGCGAAAAAGATAAAGTGGAAATTCTTTCGGGTTTGCTTGAAAATAAAAGCACGGGAATGCCAATAGCGGCGATAATAAGAAACGAAAATAAAAGAAGCGGAGATTATGCGAATTTAAAAAATATTCCTCGTCCTTCACACAGCGATTTGACGGCAATGATAAGATATCAGAATTTTAACGATATAAGAGGAGGAGGACATTTTTCGGGAAGACTTACAGCTCCTATAGTATTTGCGGGCGCTTTATGTAAACTTGCATTAAAAGAAAAATTTAATATAAATATAGCGGCTCATATAAAACAAATATATAATATAAAAGACAAATATCCTAAAAATAAATTTCCAAGCTACAAAGAATTTTTAAATAATTATAAAAAAGAGTTGTCCGTATTCGACAATGATGCAATGAACGAAATGATAAAAATAATTAAAGAAACAAAAATGAATATGGATTCGGTTGGCGGAATTATAACGGTAGTCGCTTTTAATATGCCGATAGGATTCGGAGAACCTTTTTATTCTTCGATTGAAAGCAAAATAGCAGAATCGATGTTTGCAATTCCCGCTGTAAAGGGAGTTGAATTCGGACTCGGATTTGATTTTGTTAATTATAAAGGAAGCGAATGCAACGATTCTTATATTATAAAAAACAACAAAATAAAAACAAAAACCAATAATAACGGCGGAATTTTGGGAGGAATTTCAAACGGTATGCCGATAATCGTCAATGTCTCCATAAAACCCACGCCGTCCATAGCGAAAGAGCAGTTAACTTTAAATATCAAAACAAAAAAAGAAGACAAACTTATAATAAAAGGAAGACATGACCCTTGCATAGCCGTGAGAGCGGTTCCCGTTTTGGAAGCGGCTTTGTCGATTGCATTATTAGATTTATGCATCGATATGAAAGGATATTTTTAAAA
>CAZRYV010000168.1:0-1897 GCA_964604385.1 uncultured Brachyspira sp. | reverse complement strand
AAAAATAAGAAAGTAAAGAATTATATATTTTTACCGTTAATATTAGTAATAATTAAATCGGTAAATAAGTAAATAATTAATTTAAAATTTAAGAAAATTAATTAAAAAAATAATGAAAAAATAAAATGAAAAAAACAATTTTTTTAATATTTGCAGTTTTTAGTTTAAATCTTTATCCGAAAACGGGATTTAAAGAATCTACTATAATAGAAAAAAAAGATTATGGTTATATAGTTTATGCGGAAGATTATTATAGATTATATTCTCTCCCCTCATATTATTTGGAATACGATATGCTTAAAAATGTGGATTATTTGGAGAGAGCCTTAAAAGCGCCGTTCGATTTTGTAAACAGAGCGCTAGTTATAATCGAAACGGAAGAAGCGTATACGAGATATAAGGATTTAATGCATATGCAATTTAATTATCTTATAACTCAAAATTATATTTATATTGCGGGACTTTACGATAAAGAAAACTATTATTTTTACAATTCGCAATTTGACGAAGATATAAAGAAAAGTTTTGAATATGCAATTTATTTTTATAATCTTGCTAAAGAAAGATGGACTATAACTAAAGAACTTGCTCAAAAAGTTATGGTTAATAAATCGAAATTGGAAATGGATAATTTAATAGACAAGGCTTATAAAATTGCTCTCGGCGAAATCGATTATAATAAAACGGCAGACAGACAATTAAAACATATAGAAAATATTTTAGAGAAAATGAATTAATCTTATTTATCTTTGTTTATTATTGTTATTTATTATTATTATGAAACATTTTAAATTATTAAAAAAGGGTTAAAATTATGGAATGGATATATTTAATTTTGGCGGGAATTCTTGAAATATTTTGGGCGACATGTTTAAAATTATCAAATGGATTTACCATTATAAAATTTTCAATATTAACTGTGGCGGGAATGATTTTTAGCTTTTTATTTTTAGCTCAAGCGACAAAAATTTTACCGCTTGGCACTTCTTACGCTATATGGACGGGAATCGGCGCTTTGGGTTCGGTAATTGTGGGAATTATTTTATTTAAAGAATCGTTTACATTTACAAAAATTTTATTCGCTAGTTTGCTTTTAATCGGAATAATAGGTTTAAAAATTTCGTCTTCTTCGCATTAATATGGTAGAATTGATATGTTAAAATATTTTCCTTTAATCGACATTAACGATAATTTTGACGCCGTAATATTATGCGATGGAGATTATCCTTCTTCAAAAATTCCATTGACTATTTTACAAAAAGCCTCTTTCGTCTGCTGCTGCGATTTTGCGGGAGTAAAACATATACGCCGAGGAGGAAAACCTGACGCCATAGTTGGAGATTGCGATTCTATATCAAAAAAATTTATAAAAAAGTATCAAGATATAATTCATATAGAAACGGAACAAGAAACCAACGATTTAAGCAAGGCGATTCGTTTTTGCATCAAAAAAAACTTTAAAAATATCGCCATCGTGGGAGCTACGGGAAAACGCGAAGACCATACTTTAGGCAATATTTCGTATTTAACCACATACAGAAAGAAATATAAAATTAACTCGATAATTCTAACCGATTACGGCTATTTTGTATCGGCGGAGGGAAATTCAAAACATAAAATTATATTTGAAACATTTAAAGGGCAACAAGTAAGTTTATTTAATATCGATTGTAAAAAAATCGAATCGAAAGGTTTAAAATGGAGCGTCTATCCTTTCAAAAATTGGTGGGAAGGAACTTTAAACGAAGCTATAGCGGAAAAAATCGAAATAAAATCGGATGGAAGTTTTTTACTTTTTAGAACTTATGCGGGAAAAATCTAGAAAATATAAAAATATATAAAAATACTTGATATTTTTTAATTATCTATTTGATATTACAGTTATAGAAGTAATAAA
>CAZRYV010000167.1:0-5003 GCA_964604385.1 uncultured Brachyspira sp. | reverse complement strand
TATCATTCTTATTAATATATAATCTTTGTTTGTATTAGCTTCAGTTTTTCCAATATTTATAATATATTTAATTGTCATTTTTTTTTATTATGATAAAATTATCGTAAAATAAAATTACTAAAATTCTAAAGGTTATGAAATTTTTTAATGCAAAATATTAGAAACAATAAAATTAACATAAATAATTTAAATCCGATAATAAAAGATTTGCTCGATTTAAGAGGAATAAAAACAAAATCCGATGTATTCGATTTTTTCTTTCAGGATATATATTCGCTTTCGAGTCCTTTTTCTATAAAAGACATGAATATATTTGTCGACAGATTAAAATACGCGATAGAAAGCGGCGAAAAAATATTAATATACGGAGATAAAGACGCTGACGGAATTACGGCAGCTTCAATAATATACAATACTTTAAAATCCGTCACAAAAAATGTCGAGGCGTTCGTTCCTAATCATTCCACAGGATACGGACTTTCAAAATCCGTTATAGAAGAATATGCTAATTCGGGAACGAGTTTGATTATTACAGTAGATTGCGGAATATCGAATGTGGAAGAAGTAGAATTTGCCCGCGAACATTCTATAGATATAATAGTAACCGACCATCATGATATACCCGAAATACTTCCGAACGCTTATGCGATATTTAATCCTAAACTTTCAAATACGGGATTTATTTCTAAAAATTTTTCAGGATGCGCTGTCGCTTTTAAAATGATGCAGGCTTTCGTTTTATCTTACACAAAAATTTACAATAAAGATATTATAGTATTGGATTACGAAATCGATAAAAAAAATAATATTTTAAAAAAAGTAAAAGCTTTGAAAAGTGTAAATTTCGTTCCAAACGGAGACGCTATCGGCTTTGAAATTTTACAAGAAAACGAAAATTCTTATAAAATGATATACGCCGATTATTATGATGAATTATTAACCGAAGAGGAAGTATTGGAAGAGATTGCAAGCTATATGTTTGAAGGAGATGGTGCGATTCTCGTTTTGACGGGAGGCGAAGAGAGATTAAAAAGGCTTTTGGCGATATTTGAAAAATACGAAATATTTTTACCCGAATACGAAAGAGTTTACGATTTATTGCAGCTCGGAACGGTTTACGGAAATATTAATATAAAAAATTATAAAACTCTCGATGAATTCGCTTTGGCTTTGAATATCAATATTTATAAATACGAAAATTTTGAATACAGAGATTTGATAATAAAAATGGAAATATTTAAAAGAATGTTTTATATAAGCCAAAAACAACTTCAAAATTATTTAAAAAGAGAATCAATATTGGTCGCTTTAGGAACGGTGGCGGATGTAGTTCCCGTTATAGAAGAAAACAGAGCTTATATAAAATGCGCTTTGGAAGAATTATCTAAATCTCAGCGTCCTCATATCAGGTATAATATTATTTTAGAAAAAATAAATTTATTAAATTCAAAAATAGACGCTCAAACTATAGGTTGGAAATTGGCTCCTTTTATAAATGCGGCGGGAAGAATGAATAAACCCGAATACGCTTTAAGGCTTTTGACTTCCGAATTGAAAGAAGAGGCTTTAGGATTATCCGAAGAAATTTATAATATGAACGAAACGAGAAAATCTTTAACGGACGAATGTTTTAATATAGTGAGCGAATATATAAAAAATAACGACTGTTTATCTATGCCTTTGATATTGGTTAAAAGTAAAGAAATCGAACAGGGTTTAACGGGATTAATAGCGGGAAAAGTTTTAAGCGAATACGGAAAAACCGCAGTTATTTTGCATGAAGACGAAACTGAAGGAATTTGCACGGGAAGTATAAGAAGCGGAGGAGATAATAATGCAAGGGAAATGCTCGAGTTTGTCGGAGTTTATTTAAATAAATTTGGAGGACATAAAAACGCCGCAGGATTTAGTTTGAATATTGATAAATTCGATAAATTTGCAGAAAAAATAACGAAATATGTTTCAGAAAATAATGTAGAGTATTCCAAAGAAGAGAATAAAAATTATGATATAAAATTAGATTTTAAATATATAGATATACAATTTGCGGAAACTTTAGAAGCTTTCGAGCCTTTCGGATGTTCGAACGAAGAGCCAACATTTTATTCTAACAATGTAAAAGTGGCAAAAATAATTCCAATGCCTAAAAATGATAAATTTCATATTAAATTTGAACTTAATCAAAGCGGAAAAAATATAATAGCGCTTTTATGGGATTCAAGCGAGGAAGAAGCTCAAAAATTTGAAAATTCTAATAATATAGACATATTTTATAAATTAAGAATTAACAGATTTAACGGAAAATCCGATATTCAATTATTATTGGAAAATTATATAATTTATTAAAAATTTATTGATTTTTTAAATAATTAATTATATAATTAGAAAATAATATAAAAATTAAAAATATTTTTGAGGCGGTGCAACTTATGAAAATAAACAAATATATGGTTTCTCCATCCGTTCCTAAAGAATTGGAACCTTTATTGGAAATCACAAAAAATTTCTGGTGGTGTTGGAATCAAAAAGCTGTAAGTTTACTAAGAAATATAGATATTGATAATTATGATAAAAAAGACCATAATCCTATAAGAATTTTGGGCGAATCTTCGCAGGAATGCTTTTATAATATGCTTCATGACGATGCGGCAATGATGAATTTGGCGGAAGTTTATGATGAGTTTAAAACTTATATGAATCAAGAAACTTGGTATGCAAGTTTGGATGACTCGAAAAAAGTTAAAAATGAAAAGATAGCATATTTTTCTTTCGAATATGGACTTCATGAATCTTTGCCTAATTATTCGGGCGGGCTTGGAATACTGTCGGGCGACCATTTGAAATCTGCAAGCGATTTGGGTTTGCCTTTTGTAGCGGTAGGGCTTTTATATAGAAAAGGATATTTCAGACAATATTTGAATGCAGACGGATGGCAACAAGAATACGATATTGAAAACGATTTCTTTAATTTGGCTTTGGAAAAAGTTTTGGATTCTAGCGGCGAAACTATGAAAGTCGATGTAGATTTGCCCGGAAGAAAAGTTTACGCTCAAATATGGAAAGCGAATGTTGGAAGAATACAGCTCTATTATTTGGACGCTAATATCGAAGAAAATAGCGTAGAAGACAGAGATATTACGGCGCAACTTTACGGCGGAAATCTCGAAACAAGAATACAGCAGGAAATATTGCTTGGTATCGGAGGCATTAAGGCGTTAAAAAAATTGGGAATAAAGCCTACTATTCATCATATGAACGAAGGACATAGCGCATTTTTATCTCTCGAAAGAATCAGACAATTAATGGTAGACGATAAATTGGATAGAAAATCCGCAAGAGAAGTCGTTTACAGTTCAAATGTGTTTACGACTCATACTCCGGTTCCTGCAGGAAATGATGTGTTTCCTATAGAAATGGTTCAAAAATATTTTTCGGAATATGTTAAACAAATAGATATGACTATGGAAGAATTCCTCAAACTTGGTAAAATTAATCCCGATAATCCGAAAGAAGATTTCTGTATGACGGTTTTGGCTTTAAATTTGTCGGCTGAAAATAACGGAGTAAGCAAACTTCATGGGCATGTATCGAGAGATATGTGGAAAGATATTTGGAAAGGAGTTCCCGCAGACGAGCTTCCTATAGATTCGATTACGAACGGAATTCATACTTTAAGTTGGATTTCATTCGATATGCAAAATCTTTTAGACAGATATTTGGGACCTCGTTGGAGAACCAAACCTTTGGAACATGATATTTGGGAAAGAGTGCATAAGATTCCCGATGCGGAACTTTGGAGAACTCATGAAAGAAGGAAAGAGAGATTAATTGATTTTTGCAGAGAGAGATTAAAAAGTCAGTTAATCAATAGAGGATTTACAAAAAACGAAATAAGTCATGCGGAGCAAATTCTTTCTCCCGAAGCTTTAACTATAGGATTTGCAAGAAGATTCGCAACCTATAAAAGAGGAACTTTATTATTTAGAGATTTGGAGAGACTTAAAAAAATCGTAAACAATACGAATCGCCCCGTTCAGATTATTTTTGCAGGAAAAGCGCATCCGCATGATAACGGCGGTAAAGAATTAATCAAAAATATAGCGGAAATATGCAGAAGAGAAGAGTTTAGAGACCATATAGTATTTTTGGAAGATTATGATATAAATGTCGCAAGATATATGGTTCAAGGAGTCGATGTTTGGCTTAATAATCCTAGAAGACCTTTGGAAGCGAGTGGCACAAGCGGCATGAAAGTTCCGCCTAACGGAGGATTAAACTTCAGCGTATTGGACGGATGGTGGGACGAATCTTATGACGGACAGAACGGATGGGCTATAGGAAATAGGGAAGAATATACCGATTTGGGATATCAGGATGAAGTTGAAAGTAATGCATTATATAATGTTTTGGAAAACGAAATTATACCGCTCTTTTATGAAAGAGGAAGAGACGATATACCGAGACAATGGGTAACCGCTATGAAATGGAGCATGCAAACGGTATGTCCCGAATTTTCCACAAACAGAATGGTTGCAGATTATTTCAATAAATTCTACAATAACGCTAGCAAAAGATATCTTAATATGATTGAAAACGATTTTAAGAACGCCAAAGAATTAAAATCTTGGAAAGATGGCATATATTCTAAATGGTCTAAAGTTTCGTTTGAAAATACGATGTCGGAAATGCCTTCAAGAAATTTGCAAGTTGGAAGTAAATTTGAAATAAAAACTATAGTTAATTTGGGAAATATACCTCCGGATTCTATAAAAGTAGAATTGTATCATGGCAAATTGAGTATGAAAGGCGATATTATCGAACCTACGATAGTGGAAATGAAACATTCTTCCGATTTGGGAAATGGCAGACATTCATTTATCGGTTCTTTGGAATGCGTCAATACGGGACAGAGCGGATATGCCATAAGAATGTATCCTTATCATAAAGATTTAAGTTATAAATTCGATATGAAGATGATAATATGGAGTTAATCCAAACGGTAT
>CAZRYV010000166.1:0-5043 GCA_964604385.1 uncultured Brachyspira sp. | reverse complement strand
TATTTGAATATGCCAATAAAAAAGCGGCATAGAATGTTTATTTAATTGTCGGAATTATTTTTATAACTTTAAAAACCGTATTTATAAAAAATCGTTTAAGTAAACTCTTTTATTTATATTAAATATCATATATAATTGGTTTACAAAAAATTTATACAGAGTTTAAAATGAGTAAATTTTTAAGCGATAAAGCGAATTCCGTTGTTCCTTATGTTCAAGGAGAACAGCCCAAAGATAAAAAATATATTAAACTTAATACAAACGAATCTCCTTATCCGCCTTCCAAAAATGTTAAAAAAATTATAACGGAAAGTAATTTTGACGATTTAAGATTGTATCCCGACCCAGACATAAGCGATTTAAAGAACGAAATTGCCAAAAAATATAAAATCGAAACGGAAAATATTTTTATAGGAAACGGTTCGGATGAAATATTGGCGTTTTCTTTTATGGCGTTTTTTAATAGAGGAGATAAAATTTATTATCCTAATATAACCTACAGTTTTTATTCGGTATATTCAGATTTATTCGATTTAAACGAAAAAAAAATTCCGCTTAAAGAAGATTTTTCTATAAATGTAAACGATTACAAAAATTTGGACTCAGGAATAGTTATAGCGAATCCAAACGCTCCTACGGGAATATTGTTAAAATTAAACGATGTGGAAGATATAATTAAAACCAATCCAAATAATATTGTAATAATAGACGAGGCGTATATCGACTTTGGCGGAGAGTCGGCGATTAAACTTATAAATAAATACGATAATCTGCTCGTTATACAAACTTTTTCAAAATCGAGAAGTTTGGCTGGGATGCGTTTGGGATTTTCTTTTGGAAATAAAGAATTGATAAAAGGACTTAAAAATATTAAATTTTCTTTTAATTCATACACCATAAACAGACTTTCAATTTTAGCAGGAATAGAGGCTTTTAAAGACGAAGAATATTTTAAAGAATCCATTTCAAAAATTATAAACACTAGAGAAAAAACTAAAGAAAAATTAAAAGAATTAGGATTTAAAGTTTTGGATTCAAAATCAAATTTTTTATTTATGTCGCATAATAAAATTTTTGCCGAAGATATTTATTTAAAATTAAAGGCTAACGGAATTTTAGTGAGATATTTTAAACAAGATATTATCAATAATTTTATCCGAGCGACTATTGGAACTGATGAAGAGATGATTATTTTTATAAACGCTTTAAAAAAAATCGTCTGCTGATTATTTTAATATTTTAAGGAGAAATAATATGAGAAAAGTGGAAATTGAAAGAAACACAAACGAAACGAAAATTAAAATCAAATTAAATATAGACGGAACGGGAAAATATTTAAATAAAACTAAAGTCGGATTTTTAGACCATATGCTCGATTTGTTCGCCCGTCATGGAAGATTCGATTTGGAAGTCGTATGCGAAGGAGACATTCATATAGATTATCATCATTCGGTTGAAGATACCGCAATAGTTTTGGGAAAATGTTTTGCTAAAGCGCTCGGAGATTTAAAAGGAATAAAAAGATACGGCAATTTTTTTATGCCTATGTGCGAAGCTTTAACTTTGGTAGCTATAGACATCTGCGGAAGAAGTCATTTAACTTTCGAATCAAATTTAATTAATCAAAAGGTTGGAGATTTCGATACGGAATTGATTAAAGAATTTTTTACGGCTTTTACGAATTCCATGAATATAACGATGCATATAAAAACTTTTCATGGAGAAAATACTCATCATATTATAGAATCCATTTTTAAAGGTTTTGCAAAGGCGCTCTCTCACGCTGTGGAAATAGACGAAAAATATAAAGACGAAATTCCTTCTACCAAAGGTTTGTTATAAAGGTTGTCGTAAAATGGTTTCGATAATAGATTACGGAGTTGGAAATTTGTTTTCTCTTATGTCTTCTTTAAATTATGTCGGCATAGAAAATAAATTAACAGACGATGCTAATATTATAAAAAATTCGGACGCTATAATTTTGCCGGGAGTCGGAGCTTTCAGAAACGCCGTAGAAAAACTTGAAAAAAAGAACGGAGGAATTTTAAAAGAAACTTTAATCGAAGAAAATAAAAAAGGAAAAATTATTTTAGGAATATGTTTGGGAATGCAAATGTTTTTCGATAAGAGTTACGAATACGGAGAATATAAAGGACTCGAATTTATAAAAGGTGAAATTTGCCCTATAGAGAAAGATTTAAAAAATAAAGAATTAAAAGTTCCTCATATGGGTTGGAATAATTTGAATATAAAAAAAGAAGATAAAATATTTAAGTATATTAAAAATGACGAGTTTGTTTATTTCGTTCATTCTTATTATGCCAAAAATTGTGAAGAGAGCGTAATAGCCGAAGCGGAATACGATGTTTATATTCCCGCTGTAGTTAAAAAAAATAATATTTACGGAATACAGTTTCACCCAGAAAAAAGCGGAAATACGGGACTTAATATATTGAAAGGTTTTAAAGATTTAATATAATTTTTTTTGATACGATTTTTATTTTAAGGAGATTATTATAAAATGAAAATATTTCCCGCTATAGATTTGAAGAACGGAGAAGCGGTTCGATTAACGGAAGGAGATTATAATAATAAAAAAACTTATTTTACCGACCCTATGGAAGTTTTAGATTTATTTATCGAAAGCAAAAGCGAGAATTTGCATATTGTAGATTTGGATGGAGCGAGCGAAGGAAATGTTTTTAATTTTAATATTATAGAAAAAATAATTAAAAAATGCGGTTTATTTACTCAAGTCGGCGGGGGAATAAGAAACGAAGAAACTATAAAAAAATATTTGAATATCGGAGTTAAAAGAATAATACTCGGAACTATAGCTTTTGAAGATTCTGATTTTTTAGAGAAAATGATTGATAAGTATAAAAAAAATATCGCCGTGTCTGTGGATGCAAGAGACGGACATGTTGCAGTTAGAGGTTGGAAGGAGATTAAAAAAGAAGATTCGATAGATTTTTGCAAAAAACTTGATTCTATGGGAATCGATACCATAATTTATACCGACATATCGAAAGACGGAAAATTGTCGGGAACTAATCTTGATGTTTATAAAGAACTTAAAAATAAAATTTCCTGCGATATAATAGCTTCGGGCGGAATAACTTACGAAGAGGAAATTATAAAACTTAAAGAAATGAATATTGACGGCGCTATAGTTGGAAAAGCGATATACGAAAAAAAAATAGATTTAAAAAAAATAATAAATATTGCAAAATAGTTGTGGATTTAAAATGATAACTAAAAGAATTATACCATGTTTGGATGTTAAAGACGGAAGAGTCGTAAAGGGAGCCAATTTTACCTCGCTTAAAGATGTAAACGACCCCGTAGAACTTGCGAAATATTATAATAATTCTATGGCGGACGAACTCGTATTTTACGATATAACGGCTTCTTATGAAAACAGAAATTTATTTGTCAATACGCTTGAGAGAGTGGCAAAAGAAATTTTTATTCCATTAACTGTAGGAGGCGGAATAAATAAGATAGAAGATTTCGATAGAGTTTTGAAATCGGGAGCGGATAAAGTGAGCGTAAATTCGGGAGCGGTAAAAAATCCTAATCTGATAAAAGAAGCCGCCGAGAAATACGGAAATCAATGCGTAGTGCTTTCGGTTGATATAAAAAAAGTAAATCAAAAATATTCCGTGTTCGTTAAAGGCGGAAGAGAGAATACGAATATTGACGCAATAGAATGGGTTATCGAAGGAGAGAAAAACGGAGCGGGCGAACTTGTAATAAACAGTATCGACACAGACGGAATTAAAAACGGTTTCGATATAGATTTGCTAAAAGAGATATCAAGTCATGTTTCAATTCCAATAATAGCTTCGGGCGGAGCGGGAACGATGGAACATTTTAAAGAAGTTTTTGAAGTGAAAGGAGTAGACGCAGGGCTTGCAGCTTCGATATTTCATTTTAAAGAGATAGATATAAAGGATTTAAAAGAATATTTAAAAAATAATAATATAAAAGTGAGATTATAAATTATGCAAAATATTGACAAATTAAAATTCGATGACAACGGACTTATTCCCGCAATAGTGGTAGATTATTATACTAAAGAAGTTTTAACTTTAGCTTATATGAATAAAGAGAGTTTAGAAATAAGCATGAGAGAAGGCAAAACTTGTTTCTATAGCAGAAGCAGAAAAGAACTTTGGAGAAAAGGAGAGACTTCAAAAAATTATCAGCATATACAGAATATAAAAAGCGATTGCGATAATGACGCTTTGATTGTCGAAGTGATTAAAGACGGTCCCGCTTGCCACACAGGAGCTAATTCATGTTTTATGAACGAAATTTACGAAAAAGAAAATTATAAAGATTTTTCAGTATATAAATTATACGAATTAATAAAAGAAAGAAAAATAAATAATACAGAAGGCTCTTACACTACTTATCTTTTTAATAGCGGAATAGACAAAATATTGAAAAAGATTGGAGAAGAATCCTCCGAAGTTATAATAGGCGCCAAAAATGACAATAAGGAAGAGATTATATACGAACTTGCCGATTTATTTTATCATAGTTTAGTTTTGATGGTTGAAAAAAATATAACTTTAAATGATATAAAAGACGAACTTACAAAAAGAGCGGTTATAGATAAAAAAGTAAAACAAGAAAGTATGGGAAATAAAAATTAAATCACCCACTTTGTGCGCCTCACGGCGATGACAGAAAGAAGTCCGTCATTGCGAGCCTAAGCGTGGCAATCCAATTCAGAACTTCGTTAACTTTCTTAATAACAAGGGGTTTTTCCTAAAGGACGCCGTTGGCGAACCCCTTGTGTGCTTTTACAATTTTGCGTCCTTCTGAATTGTTAACACAATGGGCTAAAGCCACATTGTTATCATGCTTCTGCAAGCTTTTTTCTTTTTCGTCATTACGAGCGTAAGCGTGGCAATCCATTTAAATATAATCTCTTCTGTATGGATTGTTTCACTTCATTTACAACGACAAAAAACTTAAAAACAAAAAAAGGCGACGCACTCACGCAATCGCCTTAAGGTTTATTTTATCTAA
>CAZRYV010000165.1:0-5113 GCA_964604385.1 uncultured Brachyspira sp. | reverse complement strand
AAGAAGAAGCTTATATGTATAGAGGCGAAGCGGGAAAAAGAGGAGCTTTAATTTTGTCGGATATGTTAAAAAATGTTGAAAATTAATATTGATAAAATATGTAATAATAGTTTATCAAATTAAGGAAAAAATGAAATGATTAAAGCGTATAATTTTATTCAACTTTTAAATAAAAATAATATTAATTTCTTTGCGGGAGTTCCCGATTCAAAATTACAAAGTTTTTGCGATAAACTTATAGAATTATACGGTTTGTCGGATTCTCATATAATAGCCGCTAACGAGGGAAACGCTACGGCGCTCGCTGCGGGATATTATTTGGCGACTAAAAATTATCCTTGCGTATATTTACAAAATAGCGGAATTGGAAATATAGTAAATCCCGTGACTTCTTTACTCAATGAAAAAATATATTCTATACCCGTTTTATTTATAATAGGTTGGAGAGGAGAGCCTAATATAAAGGACGAACCTCAACATATTTTTCAAGGAGAGATAACTTTAAAACTTTTGGAAGATTTAAATATAGAATATATAGTTTTAGATAAGGAAATTAACGAAGAAGCGATTAATATTTATATAGACAAATTCAAAAATATTTTAAGCGAAGGAAAATCATGCGCTTTCGTAATAAGAGACGGAGTTTTTGAAAAAGAAAATTTAAATGATTATAAAAACAATAATACATTAATAAGAGAAAAAGCGATAGAAATTATAACCGAATATTCCAAAGACGATGCAATAGTGTCGACAACGGGGAAAATATCTAGAGAATTATTTGAAATAAGAGAAAGAAAAAACATGGGACATGAAAGAGATTTTTTAACCGTAGGTTCTATGGGGCATAGTTCAATGATAGCTTTATCTATAGCCTTACAATTAAAAAATTTTAAAAATTTGAAAAAATTGAAAAATAGAAGAGTATATTGTTTGGACGGAGACGGAGCTTTGCTTATGCATTTGGGAGCGGCTGCTATAATCGCAAATAAAAAACCGAAAAATTTTATACATATAGTTTTGAATAACGAGGCTCATGAATCCGTTGGAGGAATGCCGACTATCTGCGATAAATTGGATTTATGCAAATTAGCAGAAGATTTGGGTTATGAAAAATGTTATAAAACTACAAATATAGAAGAATTGGAAAACGCTCTTAAATCTATAAAAGATAATCTTACATTTATAGAGGTAAAAGTTTCGTTATTTTCTAGAAAAGATTTAATGAGACCGAATATTTTGCCTATAGAAAATAAAAATAATTTTATTAAATTTCTGCAAGAAAATAATATTGAATAGGATTAAATATGAAAGCCATTATACTTAAAAATAAAAATTCTTCCTATCAAATTGACGATAAAGAAAATATTTTGCAAAGACAGATAAGATTATTAAATAAATTTGGCATTGACGATATATCTATAGAATCGAAAATTTCAATCGACTTAATAAATAACGAAAACGATATTATTTTAATTAATGGAGCGTCCGTATTTTCCGAAGTGGTTTTAAACGATATATTGGCAAGCGAAAATAATGCATGCGTTTTGGATACTTACGAAGAAATTAGAGAAAATAAAGAAAACAAGAAAGAAGATATAAAAGAAAATATAAACAAGAAAAATATAAAAGAAAATATTTCAAACGATTCTTTAAATGCTTTTCCGATTATTAAAATCGAAGCTAAAAATAAATATCCGATAAATATAATAAACAATGCAATAAATACAGATAAAGAATTTTGCGCTATATTCAATAATGATAAAAAATTAGAATATATAAAAAATAATTTAAATAAAAACAAAGTCGTTTATTTGGCTTTCAGCACAGATATAATTCATGGCGGGCATATAAGAATTTTAAAGAAAGCGGCGGAACTTGGAAAAGTTATAGTTGGAGTAATGAGCGACCAAGCGGTTGCAAGTTTTAAGCGTTATCCTGTGTTGGATTATAAACATAGATACGAAATAATAAAAAATATAAGATATGTAGACGAAGCTATAGAACAAAAATCGTTAAGTTATAAAGATAATTTAATTAATATAAAACCCGACTATGTCGTTCATGGAGACGAATGGAAAAACGATAATTTGAAATATATCAGAGAAGAGACGATTAATGTATTAAATCAAATAGGCGGAAAATTGATAGAATATCCTTTTTCTACGGATAAAGAATTTACCGTTTTGGAATATAAGTCTTCAGAATATCTATCAATACCCGAAGTGAGAAGAGGAAGACTCAAAAAAATATTATCTTATAAACCTGTAGTTTCCATAATCGAAGCTCATAACGGTTTGACGGGATTGATAGCCGAAAAAACTACGGTGGTAAAAGAAGGCAAATATTATCAATTTGACGGAATGTGGGTTTCAAGTTTATGCGATTCTACCTCAAGAGGAAAACCGGATATAGAATTGGTTGATTTATCTCAAAGAATTCAAACTATAAACGAGATAATGGAAGTAACTACCAAACCTATAATATTGGACGGAGACACGGGAGGCTTAATAGAACATTTTGTATATAATGTAAAAACATTGGAAAGAATAGGAGTTTCGGCGATTATTATAGAAGATAAAATCGGTTTAAAAAAGAATTCTCTTTTTGGAACGGAAGTAGAACAGCAGCAAGATACTATAGAAAATTTTTGCGCTAAAATAAACGCGGGCAAGCAAGTTCTTAAAACAAAAGAATTTATGATTATAGCGAGAATTGAAAGTTTAATTTTGGAAAAAGGTTTGGAAGACGCATTAAATAGAGCTTTCGCCTATGTTCAAGCGGGAGCAGATGGAATAATGATACATTCGAGGAAAAAAGAACCCGATGAAATATTCGATTTCTGCAAAAGATTTAGAGAAAAAGATAATAAAAGTTGTTTAGTCGTAGTTCCTACTACTTTCAATAGCGTAACCGAAGAGGAATTTGCAAACAGAAATATAAATATCGTTATTTACGCCAATCATCTTACAAGAAGCGCATTCCCAGCGATGAAAAAAGCGGCGGAGACTATACTTTATAATAAAAGAGCAAAGGAAGCGGACGATATATGTATGTCTATAAAAGAAATACTTAATTTAATACCAGAAGAATAAAAAATAAACGGAGAAAAATATGCAATTAAAATTAGAAATAAAAAGACATATATTATTAAATCCGGGTCCGGCTAACACTACCGATACCGTTTAGTTGGCTCAAGTGGTAAGCGATATTTGTCCGAGAGAAAAAGAATTCGGCGAAGTTATGGAATTTATAACGGAAAAATTAACCGATTTCGTGGCAAATAATAAAGACTATACGACAGTGTTATTCGGAGGTTCAGGGACTGCGGGAGTAGAGGCTGTTCTCTCTTCAATATGTTTCAATAAAAAAATTCTTGTTATAAACAACGGTTCTTATAGCGAAAGAATGACTCAAATATTAGAAACTTACGATGCCGATTTTTTTAATTACAAAAGCGATATTATAAAACCAATAGATTTTAATAATTTGGAAGAAACGCTAAAAAAGAATAAATTTGATTATATATGCGCAGTTCATAACGAAACGGGAACGGGATTATTAAACGATATAAATAGAATAGGAAAGCTTGCAAAAAAATATAATGCAGAATTTGTAGTTGACGCTATGAGCAGTTATGCGGCTATTCCTATAAATATGGAAGATATGAATATAGATTTTCTTATAGCGAGTTCAAATAAAAATATTCAAGGTATGGCAGGAGTAGTATTCGTTATATGCAAAAAAGTTTCTTTAGAGAAATTAAAAAATATAAAACCTAAAAGTTTTTATTTGGATTTATACGCTCAATACAAAAATTTTATAAATACTAAACAGACTAGATTTACTCCGCCGGTTCAAACTTTATACGCTCTAAAACAAGCGATAATAGAAACTATAGAAGAGACGATAGAAAATAGAAATAAAAGATATACGGAATCTTGGAATACTTTAATTGAAGGAATAAAAAAATTAAATCTAAAATTATTGCTTGATGAAGAATATCAATCTATAATCATAACGACAATATACGAGCCAGAATGCGAAAAATATAATTTCGATGATATGCATGATTATCTTTATAAAAGAAATTTTACGATTTATCCGGGTAAAGTTTCCTCTTTCAATACTTTTAGGATTGCAAATATAGGAAGTATCGATAAAAAAGATATATCAAATTTTTTAATCGTTTTGGAAGAATATTTAAAAAGTATAGATTATTTATAATCGAGAATAATTCAGGAATAATTCGAGAACAATAATGAAAGGAATAATACTCGCTGCGGGAAAGGGAACAAGATTATATCCGCTTACTTTAAAATTTCCAAAACCTTTATTAAAAATAAACGGAGAAACTTTATTGGAAAGAAATATAAATTTTTTTCATTCTAATAATATAAAAGATATCACAATAGTAACGGGATATATGCATGAAACTTTCGATTATTATGTAGAAAAATATAATTTAAAAAAAATAGTGTCTACGGAATACGAATATAAAAACAGCAGCAGTTCTTTAAATCTAGTTAGGGATATATTGGACGATTCTTTAATCATCAACGGCGACATATATATAAAAGAAAATGTTTTTAATTATATAAAAATTGGAATTTCCCAAATCATTTCTAAAAAAATAACTAAAGGAGAAGAGGACGGTTATATATGTGACGATAAAGAGAGAGTAATAAAAGTGGTAAAAAAATCAATTTCGGGTTATGGAGATACGGGAATGATGTATTTAGTAGGCGATATGGCTAAAGCCGTTTCTGAAAATTTACCTTTATCCGAAGATGATTATTTTTGGGAAGATATAGTATATAGTTTAATAGATAAGCATTCCATTTATTTAACAAAAATACCGAATATAGTATTTGAAATAGATTCTATAAAAGATGCGTTAATCGAAAATATTTTAACTAAAGAAGATATAATTAATTTATGCGACAACGATAAAAAAATTATAAATATAATAAACGATATAATAACATAATAATATAATAAAAAATAAATCATTGATAAAATTATTTAATTTATTATAATATTAAACGATTTTAATATTAGGATAACTTTTATGAATATTTTTTGTTTTACCAATAAAGGCGCAAATTCGATAATA
>CAZRYV010000164.1:0-5143 GCA_964604385.1 uncultured Brachyspira sp. | reverse complement strand
ACAGTCAACAGTCAACAGTCAACAGTCAACAGTCAACAGTCAACAGTCAACTTTTATTTTAAACTTTATTTGGAATTATGTTTATTTAAAAAATTATTATTTTATGGAAATAACGGCTTTAATTTGCTTTTATTCAAATATATATTTAAAATATAGGAGATAATTATGTCAGAAAAAGAATCAATGGAAAATTACGATTATGAAAAAGATTTTCATAATAAATTTAATAAGGAAAGGAAATTGTATAAAAGACCAAATATACTAATATGCGGTTATACGGGAGCGGGTAAAACAAGTATCATTCAGGCTTTATTCGGTAAAGATATGGTGCCAGATTATAAAATAAAAGATGCCGAGCCCGGAACTATGGATTACGAGATGTATGAAAATGAATTACTTCGTATTTGGGATTCTAAAGGACTCGAACCCGATAAAGGTGAGCATGATTTTATAGAAACGACAAGAGCATTTATAAGAGAAAGACAAGATATATCTAATAATGTGGACGACCATATTCATATATTTTGGTATGTAATAAGCGCCGGCATAGAAAGAATAACGCCTACCGACTTAAAAATTATAAATATTTTTCCAAAAGAATCTACTATAGTAGTTATTAGTAAAAAAGATAAGGATAATAGAGGTAAAACTATAGAAGCTTATAAAAAGAAATTAATTAAAGATGGAAATATTTCGGAAGATAGAATAATATGCACAGCCGACCTTGATGTTGGAGATGGTAGAGTAGGAATTCACGAACTTTATGAAAAAAGTTTGGAAATATTGCCCGAAGCTTATAAAAGCGCTTTTCAAGAAGCGCAAAGGATAGATATTGAAAAAGCTGTAGATAAAGTTAAAGAGAAAAAATCAAAAGCTAATGGAATAATCGTGAGCGCTACGGCAGCGGCTGGGGCAACAGCTGCTGTTCCGATTCCACTTTCAGATTCTTTAGTTATAACTCCGATTCAAATTGGTATGGTAGCGAGTCTAGCGGCTTTATATAGCTTAAATAAAGAGCAATTACAACATCAAGCTTTGCCTTTGGTAGCAAGAACCGTTGGAATGATTACCGCTTCTTCATTGGCTAAATTAATACCGGGACTTGGAAGCGCCATCAATTCCACTGTCGCAGTTCTTATAACGGGAGCATTGGGATGGTTTGTGCAAAATCAATTTGAAAAAATGGCTATAGCGAAAGTTAGAGGAGAACCTGCTCCTACAATTAATTTTGATTTTTCATTATTTTCGGAATTCTTAAATAATTATAAGAAAAATAATAAAGATGAATGATAAATAATATAAATTAATAATTAAACCTTGATAAAACTTTATTTTATTGTTATATTTTATTTACAATTGCTTTTAAGTTAATTATAAAATTTCATTAAAAACAGGAGAATATAACATGTCAAATATAGCTTTCTTATTTCCGGGACAAGGTTCGCAAACTGTAGGTATGGGAAAATCTTTATACGATAATATAGCAGAATCAAAAGAAATATTCGATAAAGCTTCTAGCATTTTAAGCGACATAGATATTAAGGCTTTATGTTTCGAAGGAACGGAAGAAGATTTAAAAAAAACCGAAAATACTCAACCTGCTTTGGTTACGGTTGGAATTGCAATTTACAAAGCTTTAAAATCCAAAAATATAAACGGTAAATATTTTGCAGGACATAGTTTGGGAGAGATTACGGCTTTATGCGCCGCAGATTATATATCTTTCGAGGATGCCGTGAAGATAGCCCGAACGAGAGGATTGCTTATGGCTAAAGCGGGGGCTGACGCTCCTTATGGAATGGCGGCTGTTTTAGGATTAAATTACGAGGAAGTAGTTAAATGCATGCCCGAAAGTAAAGAGGTTGTAGCCGCTAATTATAATTTGAAAGACCAAATCGTTATATCGGGTTTGTCGAAAGCGATTGAAGAGATTACTCCAAAACTTCAAGAAGCAGGAGCAAAAAGAGTTATGCCGCTTAAAGTATCGGGAGCTTTTCATTCTCCTTTTATGAAACCCGCAGCTGACAGTTTAAAAGAATTTTTAGATAATATAAAATTTAAAGATTCGGATAATAAAGTGTTTTCAAATGTTACCGCTGAAATTCATTCGTTTAATTCAATAAAAGAAAATCTATATAAACAAATGTTTTCTACGGTTAGATGGTTTGATAGTATGATTAATATGCAAAAATTAGGAATAACCAAAATATACGAATGCGGACCGGGTAAAGTATTGACGGGTATGACTAAAAAAATAGCACCGGATATTGAATCTATTTCCGTATTCGATATGGATTCTTTAAATGCAGTTATAAATTAAAATTTATAAATCGAATAATTAAAATATTAGAATTTAAAAATTATTTGAAAATATAAATTTAAAATTATAATAAAAACTATAAAAAACTATATATAAAATAAAAAAAAGATAAAATAAAAGAGAGAGAATTAAATCCCTCTCTTTGTCTTTGTCAAAAAATTAAAGTTTTACGATTATCAACTATTAGATTTTTCCGACTAAATCGATTCCCGGTTTCAAAGTTTGTGCGCCCGGTTTCCATTTTGCAGGACAAACTTCTCCGCTATGTTCAGCCACATATTGAGCCGCTTGAACTTTTCGCAATAATTCAACGGCGCTTCTTCCTATTCCCATGTCATGAATTTCGCAAGCTTTAATTTCTCCTTGAGGATTAACCACAAAACTTCCTCTCAAAGCCTGTCCGGTTTCTTCAACCAACACTCCGAAGAATCTTGCAAGAACTCCCGTTGTGTCTCCAAGCATAGGATATTTAATTTGTTTAATTGTGTCAGAAGCATCCGCCCAAGCTTTATGAACGAAATGAGAGTCTTCCGAAACGGAATAGATTTCGCAGTTAATTTTTTTGAACTCGCTATAAGTTTCAGCCAAATCTCCCAATTCGGTAGGACATACAAAAGTGAAGTCTGCGGGATAGAAGAAGAATACTCCCCATTTTCCCAATACATCACTTTTTGAAACTTCTTTAAAATCTCCATCTTGATAAGCTTGAACTTTAAAATCGATAAGCTTTTGATTTATTATTGAACTCATTTTTAACTCCTTTGTCGTTATTTGTTGTTTGTTCTATCTAACAATTATATAATAAATAATAAATTTTGTCAAGTAAAAAAAAATACAAATTAAGAAAAATTACTAAAAAATTTATCATAATTTTATATTTCATAATTAAAATATTCGCTTATTACTTCTTTCAAGCCGTTTTTATCGAGTTTATATAATTCAAGTAATTTATCTCTTGTGGCAACTTCAAAAAATTTATCGGGCAATGCATGGATTTTTACGGGTTTATATATTTCATTGTCCGACATAATTTCCAAAATAGCGCTTCCGATTGAGCAGGTTTTTATACTTTCTTCTATTATTAAAATTTTATCAGAATTATTTATAAAATCAATTATGGTTTTTTCATCGAGCGGTTTTAAAGAACATAAATTTAAAATCGAAGCGTCAAAATTAATTTCGTTTACGGCGTCCACAATATCGATTAATGTTTGTCCGTAGCTTATTATACAATTTTTAGAAGAATCGCTTTTTCGCACAATATGAGCATTTCCTATTTCAAAATTATTCGGAATAATATTTTCTTTATTTCCTTTGTTATCTCTTACCGCCGATTTATTATATCTTATAACCGTAGGACCTTTATACTCTACGGATTTTTTAACCATAGCCTTAAAATCTTCTTCAAAAACGGGAGACATTATTACGATATTTGGAATTATTCTTAAAAATGAAATATCGAATACTCCCTGATGAGTGTCTCCGTCTTCTGGAACGAGTCCCGCTCTGTCTATCATAAATTTAACATTGGCGTTCATTATGCAAGCGTCATGTATAATTTGGTCGTATCCTCTTTGCAAAAAAGTGGAATATAAACACACGAAAGGAATAAGTCCGCTTTCTGCAAGTCCAACTGCAAAAGTTATCGAATGCTGCTCGGCTATTCCGACATCAAAAAATCTATCTTTAAAAATTTTTGCATATTCGCTTAATCCCGTTCCCGATTCCATAGCCGCCGTTATCGCCACAATATTTTTATTTTTTTCAGCCAATTCGATTATACATTCTCCTGCAAGGTTAGAAAAAGTTTTTCCCGAATGTTTTGATTTTAATTCTCCCGTTTCAATATCGAAAGGAGCGATTCCATGAAATTTGGCGGGATTTTTTTCGGCTATATCGTATCCTTTGCCTTTAACGGTATTAACCTGAATTATTCTCGGACCTTTTATTAATTTTGCATTTTCAAAAGTTGAAATTAACTCTTCGTAATTATGACCGTCTACGGGACCTAAATATTTAAATCCCAATTCCCTGAAAGCGATTCCCGGAGCGACAAAACTTCTGATGGCTCCCTTTCCTCTGTCTATTATCTCGTTTGCAATATCTCCGAAAGGCAGAGTAGAAACCAAATCTTTAACTTTAGAAGAAGCCTCCTGTATTAGAATATCGTTTAATGTCGCATTAAGGAATTTTGAAATAGCTCCTATATTTTTTCCTATAGACATTTCGTTATTATTCAAAACTATAATCATATCGGTATTGGTATGAGCGATATTATTCATAGCCTCGAGAGCCATCCCTCCCGTCATAGCGCCGTCTCCGATTATCGCTATAACTTCTCCTTTCTCTCCCAAAATATCTTTAGCCTTTGCAAGTCCATAAGCGAACGAAAGCGAAGTGGATGCATGCCCAGTCTCTTCTATATCATGTTCGGATTCGCATCTTTTTGGGAAACCCGAAATTCCTCCGTAAGTTCTCAATGTATGGAATTTGTCTTTTCTTCCCGTTAGAATTTTATGAGTATAAGTTTGATGTCCTACATCGAATATAAAAGCGTCTCTTGGCGAATCGAATAAATAATGAAGAATTATAGTTAAATCGACTACTCCCAAATTGCTACCCAAATGTCCGCCCGTATTCGACACAGTTTTTATTATAAACTCTCTTATTTCGGAAGCGAGTAGCGGAAGTTCTTCCTTTTTTAATTTTTTCAAATCCGAAGGACTATTTATATTTTCTATATACATATTTTTACCAATTTTTGAATATTATAACCGTAAAAGATTTTATTTCAATATTTATCCGAATAAAATTCTATTTTGT
>CAZRYV010000163.1:0-5148 GCA_964604385.1 uncultured Brachyspira sp. | reverse complement strand
TATTATTCACCTACTTTAAATACAACTTCAGAATCTTTTGAAAACGAATTGGCGGGCGAAAATGTAAATTTATATATGGAAATGAACGCTAGATTGTCGCAGCTTTTGTCTCCCGATATGTCGGGAATACTTCCCGTTAGATTTTATACGATTCCGCCTTTGAGTCAGTATCAGGTTAATCAGTTGGCGGGAATACCTCAAGGAAGTTTTGGAAACAGAGAGGAACAAATGTATGCTCAAAGCGTAAGTTCGCTTGATAGAGCAAGTATAAACAATTCTCAAAGTATAGCGCAAATTGCAGGAAGTTATGGAGATGTGGCTTTAGGAAACGCTACTTCGACTTATCTTTTAAGACCGTTTGAAAGATGGATAAGCAGATTAAGAATAGTGGATTCTATTAACTTAAATTCTCCCGCAGTAAATAATTTAATAACTTATAATAATAATTTAACTCTCGCTAAAATTTTTAATAATACGAGCGTTAGCATAGGAAAAACTTTTTCAAAATATTTATATATAAAATATGACATAACATATAATTCAAAAGACCCCGACAGACCAAATATTTTTGGACGCCCTGAAGATGCGTATTATTTCGACCAAAGATTAGGTTTTGAATTGTCTTTATTAAGAAACAATAGACTTGCAAATTTTACATTTGAGTATAAAATAAATCCTTTCCATATTCAATCGATAGGACAAGACTTTAACTTTATTATACGGGGGAGACTTCCGATTTGGATATATTAGCAAATTTTCGTAAGAAGTATTTTATAATTTTATTTTCAGTATTTTTCGTTTTATTTACTTTTATTTTATTGATAGCCTCCGAAAGCGATTTTGATAATTTAAGAACGGCAAGAAATATAGCCGCATACGAAGGACTTACCATAAACGGCATAGAAGTGACGGGAGAAGTGAGACTTACCGAAGAGCAGGTAAAAAACCGATTTCCGATTAAAGAGGGAAGCAAATTTTCAAGAACCGAAATAAACGAAGCGATAAAAAAATTATTCGACACTCAGTCTTTTGAAAGAGTGGCAATCGATGTTAGAAATGATGGAAGCGGAGTGATATTAAATATAATCGTGGCGGAGAGATTTTTAATAAAAGATATCATATATTCGGGAAATAAAAGGTTAACGAGAACCGCTTTGAACGATGTGATAAAACCCGTAATGAAAGCGGGCGACCCTTATATACCTCAAAATTTAAATGAGGCGGTTAATTCGATAATCACCAATTATCAAGATAAGGGATATTTGAAAGCTTATGTAAAACCAAAAGTGACGGAAAATAAAGAACTTTCGGAAGTGACGATAGAGATGGATATAGTCGAAGGAAACGAAATAAAAGTTGCTTATATAAGATTTCATGGAAATACGCATTTTTCGGATAACGAACTTAAAAGACAAATGTCTACAAAAGAAAACGGATTTTTGTCTTTGGGAAAATTTAACGAATTCAAATTTGAAGACGATAAAGCAAAAATAGTGAAATATTATGCCGATAGAGGTTATTATAGGGCGGAAGTCGACAATGTAAAATATACTTATCAATGGAGAGACCCGCAGATAAAAAATGACCAAGATTTGATAATCGACATTTATATAAAAGAAGGCGACAGATATTATTTTGGAGATATAGGATTTAAGGGAAATATAATAATTAATTCGGATAATATACAAAAAGATATAAAATCGAAAAAAGGCGCTTTATATAATTATACTTATCATATGACGGATTATCAGGGAATTCAAAATAAATATTCGGAAAGAGGATATATATTCAGGCAGGTTATTCCCGTTATTACGGTAAATGAAGAATCTAAAATTGTAAATATTATGTATGATATAGTGGAAAACGACAAAGCTCATATAGAAACTATTACGACTGCGGGAAATGTAAAAACAAAAGATTTCGTTATACAAAGATATGTCGATATTAAACCCGGAGAAGTTTTTAATTCGGCAAAAATACAAAGAGTGCAGGAGAGATTATACAATACCCAATTCTTTGAAAATATTAATATAAATGTTAAACCGGGTTCTGCCGAAGGACTTATGGAACTTGCATTGAATGTTACAGACGGAAGGTCGGCTATGGTTTCGGGCGGAGGAGGATTTTCAACAGGTTCGGGTTGGAAAATATTTGCTTCGATTAGAGAGATGAATTTCTTGGGAAGAGGTTTACAAATAGGATTTAGCGGAGAATTGGGACAAACTCAAAAACGCGTTGCATTTAATTTTGCAGAACCTTATTTGCTAAATCTACCGATATATTTAGGATTTGATTTATCTTATTTCTACGAAGACATAAATACGGGAGACCAAATAGGAACGGGAGATTTCGGGCTTCCAAAATATTCGTATTATACGAGGCATGGTTTCGAGGGAATAGTTCGTCTCGGATATTATTTTTACGATTATTATTCCACATTTTTAACTTTCGATACAATAGTTCAACAGTATATGCAATGGCATAATCAGGGAGCGAGCGAAAACGGACCCGACCATGTTTTAAACGACATTAAAAAATATTTAAAACATAAAATAAATAAAAAAGACGGAAGTTTTAATAGATGGCAAAGCGATTGGTTTACGACTTTTATAGTTTCTTATTCTCTCTTGCGAGATAGCAGAAACGATTATTCGAATCCTACGAGAGGAAGTTTTTTAAGAGGAACGGTGGATTTTTATTTTCTTCATACTCAACTTATGAGATTAAACGCTACTGGATTTTTGGCTGTTCCCGTTAATGATAGACTTTCTTTTGCATTCTACGGCGAGATTGCTCAAATCGTTAAAGTTCCCGGAATGGATATTAAAAACGACGCCGATGTTTTATATTATCTTAATCCTTTCGAAGATGTTAGAGGATGGGATACTTCGAAATATACGATATTCAAACATAATAGAGGTTTGTCAACTTACGATATGGTAGGAAACGATGGCTCGAAAGATTCTTGGGCATACGGAAGAGCAAAAGTGAGAGTATTCGCCGAATTAAGAGTTCCGATTATACCGAGAACTTTGGGATTTGTTACATTTTTGGATGCGGGACAATTATGGATGCCGGGAAGCTCGGGACTTAACAGCGATGGAGACGCTTACAGTTATCCTTCGCAATTTATGAGCATTAAAGATATATTCGACCCTTCTCAATATATGTATTCTTGGGGTTTCGGATTGCGACTTACGATTCCGATATTTAATATAAGATTCTATTTTGCTCAGAGATTCGTTTATAATAAAACCGATGTTGGTTTTGGAAAAGGTTTAAAACCTTTCGAGGGCGACACATATTCTCCGCTCGGCAAATGGCTTGGAAGAGGTTGGGGAATAGCGTTTACTATGAATCATCCATTCTATTAAAAAAATAAATTATATTATATAATATTGATATTATTAAATAAAAAAATTAATAAAAAATTTAACAAAAGAATAATAAAAACAAAAGGAGAAAAAATGAAAAAGTATTATATTTTCGGTTTGATATTTACCGCCGTTTTATTTGTGTCGATAATAAGTCCAAGATTGTTTACTCAATCGTATAGACTCACAAAAGTAGGTTATATAGATTTACAGAGAGTTATAAAAGAAGTTACAAGCGACCAAGAACTTGTCGACAAATTAAAACAAAAAGAAGAAGAAATTTATAATCAGACTTCCGAAGAAGATAATTCGGAAAATTCGATTGTAAACTCGAGAGATACTTCTTTGAAAGGACAAGTTAGAAGGCAAGTTGCCAATTCTTTAATGAATATTGTGAGAAAAGAAGGCTATACTTTGATTTTAGAAAGAACGGAAAATTCTATATTATATGCGGACAGAACTTTTGATATTACCGAACTCGTTATAGCGGATGTTAAAGTTTCTTTGATGAAGTAAAGAAAAATAAAAATCAAAAACAAAGACAAAAATAAAGATAAAATGAGAATAAAAATATTTTGGAGATAGAAATAAAATGAGAGTAAAAGATATATTTAATTTTTTGAACGCCGAAAAAATAATAGGAGATGAAAATTTAGATATATCCGCTCTGTCTCCTATAAACGATATTATAGAAAATTCCATCGTCTGCATAGACAATAATAAATATATAGAACAGGCATTTAATAGTCGAGCGAACGCGATTATAATGAGAGAGGATGCGGCGGAGATTGCGGCAAATTTTAAAAATAAAACCGTTATAATATGCAAGAATCCTAAAGAGGCTTTTATTAAGCTATTATATTTTATGTTTGAAGATAAAAAATATAATTTGGGAACGATTAAAAAAACTGCAATCATAGGAGAAAATTCAAATATAGATAAAGAAGTTTATATAGACGATTATGTTCGCATAGGAAAAAACTGCGTTATTAAAAAAGGCGCCGTTATAGAAAGCGGAGCATTTTTGGGAGATAATGTAATCATAGGAGAAAATTCTATAATACATTCCAATGTTTCGATTCATGATAAATGCGTAGTCAAAGATAGAGTAATAATAGGTTCTTCTACTGTAATAGGAAGCGATGGTTTTGGATTTTTTGAAGTAAACGGAAAACAGATGAAAATACCTCAAAGGGGAAATGTTATAATAGAAAACGATGTCGAAATAGGAGCCAATGTTTGCATAGACAGAGCAACTTTAGGTTCAACTATAATAAGGGAAGGAGTAAAGATAGACAATCTAGTTCAAATCGCTCATAATTGTGACATAGGAGAACACTCTATAATAGTTTCGCAAGTGGGAATAGCGGGAAGCAGTAAAATAGGGCGTCATTGCGTATTGGCAGGACAAGTAGGATTATCAGACCATGTAGTTTTAGGAGACAAAGTAATTTTGGGAGGACAAAGCGGGGTTATGTCAAGAGTTAAAGTGGAATCGAATTCCATTATGCTTGGAAGCCCCGCTCAAGATATTAACAGAGAAAAATTAAAAATGATAGCCGAGCAAAAATTACCCGAACTTATAAATTTGGTAGAAGAAAAATTTGAAACTAAAATAAGAAGAGTGAAGTAATTTATATAAAATTTTTTAATTTTTTTATAAACCACTTGACAAAATTTATAAAAATGCTATAATCTACAACATAGATTAATTAATTATCAAAAAGGGTTTGAATAATTAAATATGATTAATAAACACTGTGATTTAATATAC
>CAZRYV010000162.1:1299-5159 GCA_964604385.1 uncultured Brachyspira sp. | reverse complement strand
AAAATGAATAATAAAAATCATTAAAAATATTTTATCCGTTTCCGAAAAATTAACATAATAATTTTATTAAAAATACGATTATAAATTTAAAATAAATAAAAAATAAATTTGGAGACATTTGTAGAATGAGAAGAGAAACTTATCAATTGCAAAATTACGATATGCAACAGGAATCATGGCGAATATTTAGAATAATGGGCGAGTTTGTAGAAGGATTTGAAGCTATGTCATATTATAAAAACGGAGTGACGATTTTTGGAAGCGCTAGAACAAAACCAGAACATCCTCATTATAAGGCGGCTTATGAAACGGCTAAATTATTGGCAAAAAATAAATACGATATAATAACGGGAGGCGGACCGGGAATAATGGAGGCGGGAAATAGGGGAGCTTACGACGCCAAAGGAAATTCAATCGGATTATGCATAGAACTTCCGCATGAACAAAAAACGAATCCTTATGTTAAAGAAGAGCTTAAATTTAGATATTTTTTTGCAAGAAAGGTTATGTTCGTAAAATACGCTAAAGCTCTAATAATATTCCCCGGCGGATTTGGAACTATGGACGAAATGTTTGAAACTTTAACTTTAATACAAACGAAAGTATTGCATAAAATTCCCGTGATAATTTATGGAAAGGAATTTTATAAAGACCTTTTGGGATGGATAAAAAAAGATATGATTAAAGAAAAATATATAGACGAGGAAGATTTGGATTTACTTCATTTTATGGAAACTCCTAAAGAAGCTCTGAATATAATTAAAACTTTTTATAAAAATAATGGTAAAAATAATTATAATAATAAGATAAATAAAAATAAACGATAAAAAATTATAAATGAAAATTTTAATAATAATTTTATTAACGGGAAATATTCTTTTCGCTCAACTTCCCGAATTTTTTAATTTAAACGGTTATAAAAGTTTAAAATTTGGCATAAGCGTCGAAGAGGCTAACAATAAGATTACAAATTATAATCTGACAGTATACGCCGATTATTTTGAAACTGTAGAATTAAACGACAATACTTTGCTTAATATATATAAAAACGATAACGAAGAGATTGCTTATTATTTATATTTTCACGACAATTATTTATATAGGATAGAAATATGCAATCATATAGGATACAGCTATAATAATCCAAAATTTTACTATCCCGTTGAAGGGGCAAAAATAGACGATATAAAAGAAAAATTAATCGGAGAATACGGCGAAGTTTCAAAAACCGACATTAAATATTATACTTTTTACGATAAACCTTTTGAAGAATATATTTTATGGTGGAGTTCCGATTTGGTTTCAATATCGTTATTCATAAAGCCCGATTTGGAAACTTTGGATAAAACTATAAAAAAATATTCTTACAGAATCACTTTTTACGATGAAATAAAAATGAAAAAAATCCGCAGAAATTAATTATACTCCGTTTCCGATTTTTAATCCTATTTGCAAACCTATATCGAAAGAGGATAATTTTCTATTTTCAATATAATTCTTTTCCGCTCCTCTCAAATCTAAATTGAAATCTCCGCCTATATAAGCTCCAAATAAAATCGCTATTTTTTCGGAAATATAAAGCGAATAATCGAACGAAAATTTAATATAAGTTATAAGAGAATCTTTTAAAATGCTGTCCAATTTGCCTATACTATATTTTGTCGTAGTTTCTTTTTTTACTCCGTTTTCGTCAGTTATAGCCGTATGAATTAATTGAAAAGGAACTTTAATTCCTATTCCAAAACCGACTGCAAAATTTTCTTTATGGAATTTTGGTAGTATTCCAATTTGCATATTTTCAAAAGTATAATATTCTTTTATCCCCGTTCCGCTTATGGCAAAAGTATCATGCGAATAACCCAAATCCAATAATAAACTTATTCCTTTCTTACCGTCTCCTATTAAATATCCCGCTTGCAATATCAATCCCGTATCGAAACCAATTGACGATTTCCTTTTATCATATCTGTCTTTATAATCTTGCGGAGCATCCGAAGAAAATCTGACTTTATAAAAACCAAAAGCCGCTCCAATCGGAATATTAAAGCCGAATTGCCAACCGCTGCTTGCAAATGCTTCTTTAGTAAATATTAAACTAAAAACAAATACGATTATCAAACTTATTTTCTTCATAACAAACATCCTCTTTATTTTATATTTTTTATTTAAATTATTTTTATAAAAAATATTTTTATAATTTATATTATTTATCATTAAATTCTATTTCATTAGCTTCAAGCCATAATTTATCCAAGTCGTAATATTCCCTTCCTTCTTTGGTAAATATATGTATAACCAAAAAACCGTAATCGCTTAAATGCCATAAAGATTCGGGAGTATTGTCGTTTTCAGAGTAGGGGAGTATTCCTTCCGCTTTTAATTCTTTATAAACTGCATCCGAACCCGCTTTCATTTGAGGCGAAGAAGACGCCGTAGCCAAAATAAAAAAGTCCGACAAAGATGTTATATTTTCCAAATCCAAAATTTTTATATCTTCTAATTTTTTATCGTCCAAAATTTTAGCCGCTTTTAAGGTTAATTCTTTAGCCTTATTTTTGTCTATAATTTTTTTTGTTTTTTTATTCGTAATGTTTTTATTAATATTTTTATCTTGTGATTTCATAATAATCGTTTCCTAATATTAAAACTGCGTTATTTAAAAGTCTTCTATCCGTTTTTGCATATACTCTATTTATTCTGCCTTCTCTCGCAACTATAAAACCTTTTTCTATTTGCCCGTTTCTTATAAGAACTACGCTTTCATTTAAATTATTTACGGAAAAATTCCCGTATTCTCCCGCTTTAAAACCTCTATACCTCATTCTGATGCTTATTCTGTCCGCAAGTCCTACGATTCCCGTTCCGTTCAAAACTATCAGACTAACATCTTCGTTTTCAAGTTCGCTTTTTTGAGTTTTAAGTCCGACATATAAAGTCAAATCGTTTACCTGTTTAATCAAAGCGCTTCCTTCAAATATCGGAGTTAATATTCCTCTCTCGTCTATGCTAGCGTCTATTGATTCTACGATTAAAGTTTTTTCATTACTGTTTGCCAATATATCAAACAAAATTTTAATATCCGGCGGACGCAAATTCGATTTTATTCTCGAAGCTATTTTATCTCTCATATCCTTTGAAAGCATTATATTTTTAAGTTCAGGACTCTGTATAATTCCTATCATAGAATTTATAATCACATCTTCCAATCGGTATAAAGTTTCTATCTCTTCGTATCCTTGCATAGTCAAATAATTCAAATAAGAAATTACTTTATTTCCGTAAAAAATACATTCTCCTATATCGAAATATATATCATCTTCGTTAATAGGCTCTTCTATATACATTCTCAAACCGCCTATTAAGTCTACGATATCGGAAATTTGATTATTGTCGACTGTTATTTTATAAGTTATTTTTTTACCTATAGAAACTTCAATAGCTTTAAAAACTTCTCTTTTGCCTCCAGTTTCATAGAGTTTATATAAAGGAATATTCGCATCTCTTTTATTTTTCCATAGAGCCGTATTTTTTGGAAATCCTATAATTCCTATTCTGTTATGCAAACTCGATATTACTCCCGCATAAGCTCCGTAAGGAATATTATTGCCGTCTATAAATAAAATTGCAAAATACAATTCCTTATCGTTTTTTTTCGCTATATTCAATTCGCTATAAAAGAAATAATAAAATAAAACTATTATGATTCCAATCGTGGCTATTATAAACGAAATTACAAAAACGAACGCTTTTTTATTCGCCTTTCTTATAGCCTCTAGAGATTTATCTTTTTTATTTTTTTTTGATTTATTAATCATAATCAATATAATATATTATGTTAAATAAGTTGTCAAATTCTTTTT
>CAZRYV010000162.1:0-1199 GCA_964604385.1 uncultured Brachyspira sp. | reverse complement strand
CTCATTAAATCGTTTAAAGTTTTGTAAATATCCGCATCGTTAAACAAAACATTATAAACCGCTTCAGTAATAGGCATATAGATATTATTTTTTTTTGAATAATCGTAAGCCGCCTTTGTCGCGTAAACTCCTTCGGCAACCTGTCCATGACTTTCTAAAATAACTTCCTCGTATTTTTTACCTTTTGCAAGTTCTCTTCCCAATCTATTATTTCTACTTAATCCGCTCGAACAAGTGACTATTAAATCTCCTATACCAGAAAGCCCATACATAGTGTCTATTCTAGCGCCTTTACTTAAAGCGAATCGCACTATTTCATGCAATCCTCTCGTTATTAATGCCGCTTTGGTATTGTCGCCAAGTTTAAGTCCGTCTATTATTCCTCCGGCTATTGCTATTATGTTTTTTAAAGCTCCGCCTATTTCGACTCCTTTTTGGTCTGTTGAATTATATATTCTTAATTTTGGCGGAACGGTTAAAATGTCTCGCACATATTCTGAAATTCCTTTTTCGCCTCCGACTACTATAGCCGTTGGAATTCCTTTGGCTGTTTCTTCGGCATGGGAAGGACCGGATAAAGTCAAAATATTTAAATCTCCCGATATAACGCTTCTTGCAACTTCGCTCATAGTCTTTCCCGTTTTTCTGTCGAGTCCTTTTGTAGCCGATACTAAAATCTGTTCGTCTTTTATATAAGGCTCTATATTTTCGCAAGCTTCATAAAATGCAAAAGAAGGAGTCACTATGATTATAATTTCGGATTCGTTTATAGCCTCTTCGACATTCATAGTAAAAAATATTTCTTTATTTAATTCCATATTTTCTAAATAATTGTCATTTCTATGATTTTCGTTTAACAATTTGTAACTTTTTTCGCTATGAACCCAAACTTTAATATTATGCTTTTCGGAAAAAATATTAGCTAATGCAAGCCCCCATCCGCCCGCTCCTATGATGCTTATATTCGACATAATAACCTTATTATATATTGAAAATTTTAAGTATTTTTATTTAAATATTTTCAAGTATAACATATATATTTTTAATGTAAAGCAAAGATTTGATAATAATTTTGATAATATATATTATATTTTTAAATAAAACTTCTTTACATATTGAAAATAATTCCGAATAATATTAACATAATCATAATTGTAATAAAATTTTTAGAAATTTATGAATATTTTATGGGAATATAT
>CAZRYV010000161.1:0-5176 GCA_964604385.1 uncultured Brachyspira sp. | reverse complement strand
ATTCTGATAACTTATCTAGGAGTAATTCTAGTTTTGTTATAAATAATTTTAAATTAATTCAAAGGAGGATATTCTATGAGAGTATCTAAAAAAATCATTTTAACAATCTTATCATTATCTTTATTTGTTTTTTCCGTGAGTTGTAGCAACGAAAAAACTACAGGAGGTGGCGAAGGTGGAGGAAATGTAAATCTAAATCCTGAGGCTGGAAATTATAAAGGGCTAATTGGTGGTCCTCATATGAGCACTTCTATCCACGACATGAAAGTTGCAATTAATGATGATGGCTCTTGTAAAATTGAGGGAACAGCAATTGGAAAATTAACTGGTGCTCCTGATTTTAGTATTGCATATACTTGTGAAGTTCGGAATTGGACTAAAGATGATGCAACAGGTATTATAAGTTCTACAGATATAAAAAGAATAAATGGTGAAGATAAGAAAAATATGAAGGCTAGTTGGCAATATGTTGATGATAATAATCAAAAATCTATCAAATTAGAATTTACATTTGAAGATTTTTTGATGGGGTCTAACCCTCCTCAGGATGTTATTTATACTAATCAAGGTATTAAAGTAGCCACTATTCAATGAAAGATTGAAATATGAATTATTAAAAAATAAAGAAGGAGGTGAAAACTATGAGTAAAAATAATAACCATAACTCTAATATTCAAAATCCTAATAAAGGAACCGCTGGAACGAACAAAACCTATGACCAAAATCAAGGAAATAGGGGAAAGCAAATGAATGTCAATTATCCTAATAATGCTAATAGTTCTAATAAGAGTAAAAAGTAATTAGTTCTATTTTAAAATTAAAGCCGAGTCTTATTAAAGGCTCGGTTTTTTATATCGTTTGAAAATAATAGTTTTTAATTTTAAAATTATCCTTTTTTAATATAAAATAAATTTTATTTTCTAAATCAAATTGTGGAGAGAGTTATGACAAAATTAGTCGATATTAAACTTGAAGATTATATTAATCGGGTGGATTCTCCTTCTCCCGCTCCAGGAGGAGGAAGCGTAATGGGTGTAGTTGGAAGTTTGGCATGCGCTTTGGCAGGTATGGTTGGACATTTAACGATTAATAAAAATAAATTCAAAGAATTATCCGAAGAAGAAAAAAATAATTTCAATAAAGCAATAGAAAAAATTAAAGAAATAAAAATTAAATTAATGGAAACTGTAGATAAAGACGCAGAATCTTTTAATATATTTATGGATGCAATGAAACTGCCGAAAAATACGGAAGAAGAAAAATTAATCAGGAAAGAAGCAATTTCAGAAGCGGCTATTAAATCTACTCAAACGCCTTTCGACATACTTAAATATTCTTATGAATTAATTTCTCTATTCGACATAATTCTTAAATATGGGAATTCGGGAGTTATAACCGACATCGCTTCCGCTTATATTTTAATTTATGGAGCTTCAAAAGGTTCCGTATTAAATATAAATATAAATATGCCTTTAATAGAAGATAAAAATTTTTTAGAAAAAATAAAAAAAAATAGTTTGAATTATATTGAGACAATAGAATATAGTTATAGAGAGATAGAAAAGAAATTAGAAATTTTTAGAATAAAATAAATTTTCTTATAATGCCTAATAATACTAGTTTAAAAATATAAAAAATATAATATAATAGTCGTTAAATTTAATTTGAGTAAAAATAATGAAAAGATTATTATTAAATTTTTTATTTGCGGTTTTATTTTTAACTTTATTGATTTCCTGCAAAAAAGAAAAACAAGAAATAATTTCGGATATTAGTATAGGCGATAGAAATAATGCAGATATTAAAAGCAATCCTAAAAATATATATCATAGCAAATATACGAATGTCGTAAAAATTCAAGGCAGATATGTGGAAAAAGAAAGCTCTGTGGAATATTTTTCTTTGGGTGGAAGAGAAGAAGGGAAATATATCGGCGATGATATATTTGAAGCGATAAGACTCGGAAGTTTGCGGAGAGTTATAGATATAATAGAAGAAAACAATTCTATGTTAAGATTAGAATTTAAAGAAGAGGATTATTATAGATATAATGCATTTATGGCAAATCTTTATAATATGAGCAATGCCACTACATTAATGTTTGCCGTATTCTACAGAGATATGGGAATAATAAAATATTTATTGGATATCAGCGACAAAATACTTGACGACACGAGTAAAAAACAGTATCTTTTAGCGGTGGATATAGACGGATGGAACGCTTTTACATGGGCATGCGGCGTAGGAACAGTCGATATAATAAAAATGCTCGTTGAAGAATATCCCGATTATGTTTATTGGGAAAGTATCCGCGGAGCAACCGGACTTCACATGGCGGCGTCGCAAGGCAATTTTCCCGTTTTGGATTATTTGGTTAAAGATTTGGGAATGAGCGTAACCGCAGAAGATTATGATGGAGATAGTGTTTCCGATTATGCTCATTTTGCTCAAAACGAGGAAACCCTTGAAGCTATTTCAAGATTAGAAGTTTGGGAAAAGAAAAACGCTGAATGGATACGATTATTGACAAAATAAATTAATTAAAATTTATACTATTATTAGTTCGATATTTTTTTCTTCTTTTAATTTTTTATATATATTTTTATCTATATTTGAATCGGTAATCAGTATATCTACGGACGATAACGGCATAACATGATAAAAAGAATTATTATTAAATTTTGAGCTGTCGGATATCAATATAAGTCTTTCGGCGCATTTCCTCAATTCTTTTTTTACAGAAATTTCAAATACATCCGTATTCGTTATTCCTCTATCAATATTTATGGAATCCGCAGACATTATGGCGGTATTAACATTGAAATTTTGAATATTTTCTCTCGCTATGGGTCCGCCGATTGAATAATATCCTTTTCTAATTTCGCCGCCTATAGTATATACGGATATATCCTTATTATCCGTAAGTTCCATACTTATTCTGATGTCGGTTGAAACTATTTTTAATTTTTTATGATATATTTCTTGAGCGAAAAAATAGCAGGTGGTTCCCGAATCTATTATAATACTTTCACCTTCCAATATTAAAGAAGCGCATTTTTTTGCTATAGCTTTTTTCTCTTCTATATTTATATTTAACTTTTCTTCAAAATATATTTCCGCATTGCCAAAATCTGTAATTAAACCTATGCCGTTTCTTATTTTTTTTAAATCTTTATTATTTATTAACGCTTCCTGTATATATCTTCTTGCCGTGGGGTAAGATATATTGAAATATTCTACAATATCTTCAACCATTAATCTTTTGTTTTTAATAACTAATTTTTTTAATTCTTCTAACCTATTATATTTTTCTATTGTGTTCATATTGTCCCGACATTACAAAATTAGAATTATGCATAATTTATTCTATACGATTTGATAAAACATTTTTAAGTTCGTTATCATTTTCACAATTAGATAAATTATATATAAATTCCCTATCTTGTAATATATCGGCTATTTTCATTATAAAATCAATATGGTCGTCCGTTTTTAATACCGATATCATAAGTATAACTTTTACGGGATTAAATTCATGATTTTCAAAATATATTCCATCTTTAGATGTGGTTATCGCAACAGAAGTTTCAACAGCCCCAAATTCTGGAGATGTATGGGGCATTGCTATATTCTCGCCTATTATATAATAAAAATTTAATTTAAAAGAATCCTGTATTATTTTTTCCACATAATTTTTAGTTATACAATTATTGTCTTCCAATATTCTGGCGGTTTCTCTTAAAGCGTCTTGCCAATTTTTAGACTTGATATTAGCTTTATATAATTTTTTTGACAGCGCCAATTCTATAGGATTTATCATAAACTACACCTATAAACTTTGCAATATATTTTTTATTTCTTCTATGGTTTTATCCTTTCCGACTCCCGTTAAAAATGGAACTCCGCTTACAACAGGAACATCTGTTTCAAAAGGAACTTGAGCCGTAGAAACTATTAACACCGCTCCATCTATATGACTTTGTATTTCCTGAACGCTGCATTTAATTATATTTATATCTTTATGTAAAGATTCTAATATACTTTTTACCGCAACTGCAGCCATAGTAGATGTGGCTATTCCGGAACCGCATGATATTATGATTTTTTGCATAAATTTCTCCTTAAAAATATTTTATATAGATTTGCCATATTTGTTATCCTTTTTTATATCTTTCAAAAATAAGTATAAAAGTTTTTTAGCGTTTATTAAATCGTTTATCGATATAGTTTCTATATTGGTATGAGTGTATCTTGTAGGTATAGATAAAGAAGCGCAAGGAATTCCATAATTTCCCGAAAATTCTAAAAAAGCGGTTTCCGTTAAAACGCCTAAAGCTACTTCATATTGATACGGTATTTTATTATTATCCGCCACTTTTGTTATATGTTTTAATAATTTTTCGTCCGGTATCATTCCTGCCAAAGTTCCTCGTCCATGAAAATTCATTGCGGTAATACCTACTCCTTTATTTATCGTAATATCCGAAAATCCCGCCAAATCTGGAGTATCGCATGATGGGGTTATGTCCAATCCTATAGCTATATAAGGTTTAATTCTTTCTATAGATGGAAGTATTCCTCTTATGTTAAATTCTTCCTGAACACTTATGGTTATGCAAACTGAAAAATTTATATCCATATCTTTAATTTCTTCGGCTAAACAAAGCAACAAAGCGCAATTTGCTCTATCGTCCATAGCCTTGCCTATTATCAAGTCGTTATTTACTCTAGCTTTAGAATATAGAACCGCTACAGAACCTACTCTCAAATTATATTTATTATAAACCTCTTCGGATGAAAAAGCTCCTATATCGACATATAATTCGTCTTGAGAAGCGACTATTCCTTTTTCGGAATCTTTCATAAAGTGATGGCTTTTAACTCCGATAACTCCTAATATTGTATCTCCATTTTCGTTTATAAATTGTATAGTCATCCCATGTAAAATATTTCTATTAACACCACCGATTCTTTCTACCCTTATAAATCCGTTATTTTCTATCTTTTTTATAATAAAGCCAATCTCATCGGAATGAGCAAATAGAGTAATAAATTTATTAGGATTATATTTAGATTCGAATACGACATTAATATTTCCTATATTATCTACTTACACATTTGAAGTTATTTTTCTAAATTCTTTTGCCAAATATTCTATTACTCTATCTTCTCTGTA
>CAZRYV010000160.1:2538-5225 GCA_964604385.1 uncultured Brachyspira sp. | reverse complement strand
AAATCGCTAATATTATAGAATATTATAAAAAAATTGCAATAGTTTTTGATTAATATTTGTGGTTAATAATTAAAATAAAAGAATAAAAATAAAAGCTACCGAGTATTAACCCGATAGCTCAAAAAACAACAAGGGATTTCCCGAAGGGGCGCTGGAAACTCCCTTGTCTATTATTTTCTTTTATTTATTTATTATTTGGTCTGCTATTCCAAGCAAAGCCTGAATCTTCGGAGAGAAAGCTATAATCGCTCCCGCAAACACAACGCTTATCAAACTCATTAATTTTATAAGTATATTTAAACTTGGTCCCGAAGTATCTTTAAATGGGTCTCCAACCGTATCGCCTATAACCGCCGCCGCATGATTAGGATTCGTTATTTTGTTTCCGTTTTCGTCTGTAATTTTTTTGCCTCCCAAATTTCCGGCTTCTATATATTTTTTAGCGTTATCCCATGAGCCGCCCGCATTTGACATCATAACTGCCATAGCAAAGCCCGAAGTTAATCCGCCTATAAGAAGCCCTATAACCGCCGGAACTCCAAATAAGAATCCTACCAACACGGGAACTATTATAGCCAAAACTGAAGGAATAATCATCTCTTTTTGAGCCGATTTTGTGCAGATTTGAACCGCTTTTTCATAATCCGCTTTTACTCCTTCTTCTCCAGCCAAAAGTCCTTTTATTTCTCTAAACTGTCTTCGCACTTCTTCCACCACTCCGCCTGCCGCTCTTCCAACCGCTTTCATAGTCAATGCGCAGAAGAAAAATACAAGCATAGAACCTATAAAAATGCCGACTATTACTTTAGGATTCATCAAATGAATATTGAAAGCCTGCATAAACTCGTTCATACTTAAACTATAAACTACTTTTTCATACAATTTTGAAGAACTTTCCGCAGTATATTTTACCGAACCTATAACTATTTCGGTTAAATTATCGCTGTTAATCATTCTCCCCAAAGCCGTTTTAATCTCTTCTATATAAGCCGCAACCAAAGCCATAGCCGTTAATGCCGCAGAACAAATAGCGAAACCTTTACCCGTAGCCGCCGTAGTATTTCCTAAAGAATCCAAAGCGTCCGTTCTCTCTCTAACGCTTTCAGGCAAACCTGACATTTCGGCGTTTCCTCCCGCATTATCGGCAATAGGTCCGTATGCATCCGTTGCCAAAGTAATTCCCAAAGTAGACAACATACCAACCGAAGCCAAAGCTATTCCGTATAATCCTTGAGAGAAAGAACCTACATCCGAACCAAAACCGCCCGCAAAACCGAAAGCCAATATTATAGAAACGACTACCGTTACAACGGGAATTAAAGTAGATTGCATACCGATTGCAAGCCCGCCGATTATAACTGTCGCAGGTCCCGTTTTGGATTGTTCAGCTACCCATTGAGTCGGTTTATATTCTGCAGCCGTGTAATATTCGGTGAAAAATCCCACAACATTTCCAGCTATAAGTCCCACTATTATCGAAACGAATAATCCCAAATTATTAGGCAAAAGAGCTTTAACGAGCAAGAAAGAAACGACTATAATAATAACGCTGCTTACATAAACTCCAACTCTTAAAGATTTTAATAATTCTCCCATAGACGCTTTTTCTTTAGTTTTAACGAAGAAAACTCCGACTATTGACGATAAAGTTCCTATTGCTGCAAGTATAAGAGGAAGCGTTACCGCATATATCGGACTTATTGACGGATTTATATAACCGAAAGCCGCCGAGCCTAAACTCATTGCCGCAAGTATAGAACCAGCATAAGATTCGTAAAGGTCTGCTCCCATTCCCGCAACATCGCCAACATTATCGCCAACATTATCCGCTATAACAGCAGGATTTCTAGGGTCATCTTCCGGTATTCCAGCTTCTACTTTACCTACTAAATCCGCTCCAACATCGGCAGCCTTTGTAAATATACCGCCTCCGACTCGGGCAAAAAGAGCCTGAAACGAAGCGCCTACTCCAAAGCTCAACATCGTAGTGGTTACAAAATGCATTTTAGCCGCGATATAATCCATAGAATCTCTTGAAATATCTCCAAGTCCTAAAAAGTCGGTATTAAACCATCCGTTATCAAGCCAACCGTTTAATATTATAAACCACATCGAAATATCGAATAAAGCCAAACCTACAACCGTAAGTCCCATAACCGCTCCCGAACGAAAAGCGATTGTTAATCCCTGATTTAAAGATTTTGAAGCGGCATGAGCCGTTCTTGCAGAAGCGTAAGTCGCCGTTTTCATTCCCAAGAATCCCGAAAGAGTTGAGAAAAAACCTCCCGTTATAAAACCTACGGGAACGAAAGGATTTTGCACTTTCAACGCATAGGAAAGAATCGCAAAAATAATGAAAGCTCCTCCGAAAAAGAAAGCTATAACCCTATATTGTTGTTTAAGATAGGCTATAGCGCCCATGCGAACATGAGAAGCTATTTCTTTCATTTTCTCACTTCCTTCGTCTTGTTTTCGCATCCATTGATAAAAATAGAATGCAAAAGCCAAAGTCAATATTGCCGCCGAAATCGTAAAAAATTTGGCGTTTTGAGCTAGTGATTCGTAGTTCATAGATATACCCTCATTTTTGAATTTTATTGAGAATTCAATAATTAAAGATTTTAGCATAAAAAATATAAATTGTCAATTAATTTATTTTTATTTTATATTATTTTAAGTTTATTTTA
>CAZRYV010000160.1:0-2438 GCA_964604385.1 uncultured Brachyspira sp. | reverse complement strand
TTTATTTTATATTATTTTAAGTTTATTTTAAATTTATTTTTGATTTTAATTTTAATTTTATGTTTTATGTTTTGATATAAAATTATAAAATGTAGTTTAATATAAATCTTATTTTGCTATTGAAATTGTTTAATTTTATTTTATAATATATATTAATATTATCTTATTAATATTATAATATATAAAAAACGGATTATATTAAATGAATATGATGAAAAGAATGGTTTTCTTATTAGGTTTGCTTTTAGCTTTCATATCAATAAGCGCTATGACTTCTTATGACAAACCTAAAAATAAGGAAGAAATAGAAAAAGATTATTGATTTTATGATTAAATTTATTTTATTATTAACTTTATTCTGCGGTATGAACTTATATTCCATATCGATAACTATTTTGCCTTTTACGAGCGCCAATAAAAGTTGGGTGGAAGAATATATGGTTGATGACGGAATGCCAAGAACTTTAGAATCTTCTTTAATTAGCACTCATTTATTTACGGTAAGCGATTATGATTTGCTTATCTCTTATTTTGCATCCTACGATATTGTGGCGTCTTATAAAACGCTTCAAACGAATATGGAAATTGCGTCAAAATTTGTTAAAGAAACTTTTAATTCCGATTATCTGATAAACGGAGAAGTTTTAAATTTTGATTTAAAAGTTGGTGGAAAAGACACTGCGAGCGTAGAGTTTAAAGTCAATATTATAGATATAAACTCGTTGAAAATATTAAAAACTTTTACAAATAATGCAAGTTATACTCTTCCCGATAATAGTCCCGTTTACAAATCGGAAGACGCATTCTTTTACGAAAGCGCTCTTGGTAGGGCTTCTATTTTAGCGTTTGATAAAATCGTAAAGGATATTGTAAAATTTTTTAATGCGGAAAATATTTCGGGCATAATAACGAGAGTCGATGAAAATAAACTATTTATTAATCTTGGGAAAAAAGACGATATAAAAATCGGAGATAAATTCGATATTTATAAACTTGAAAGAGTATTGGAACTTCCAAACGGAAACACAAATATTTTAACAAATACTTCTACAAATATTGCGACAAATATTAAAAGCGAAAATGTTTACACCAATATTCATACAAATAGCTTGAATCAAACTTTTATAAATAAAAGCAATATTTCAAAAACAAATTCCAATACAAATTTTATCGAGAATAATATTGACAAAATCGAGGAATATCAACATATAAGAAGCAATGAAAGAGGCGATGTTTGGTATACGAGCGAAATGCTTTACAGATACAGATTTTATAATACGAAAGAAGAATTTATAGCGACAGCCGAAGTCATAGAATTATACGAGAATTATGCGGTTTTGGAAAACAAAAGCGGGAAAAAAATAGAACTTATGATGAAAGTAAAAATAAAGAAAAGTGAAATAAAAAAATAGAGAGAAAGTAAAAAAAGAAAAAGTGAAATTGTGGGAGTTTATTTATGGTATCGAAAAATAATGTATTGTTTAATAAAATCGACAAGAAAGATTATTTTATTTATATAAACAAAAATACCAATAGAGGAATATTTACTCCATATTATAAAGGAACAAATAATAGTTTTTTCTACGATTTCAAAATATCCAAATGCAGAATATTTCATAAAAATGCAAAATCGTATTCCATTTTAGATTTATCTTTGGATGGAAAAAGAGTAATGACGATTTCAAACGATGCGGACGACTTATTAAACAATAAATTAAGAGTAATTGAAATAGGAACTAATAAAATACTTTTAGAATTAAGTTATATGTATATTTACGAAGCGTATTTTACGGCAAATCCTAGATATATATTGTGTCGATGAAAAGATTTCAATATGATTAATACTTTCGTTTAAGATATAGCGGACAAAAAAATAGTTTATATTTTAAAAGAAAATGTTTTTATCGGCAATGGATGTTTTGACGAAAAAAGAACTTATTTTATTTATCCTTCCACTCGTGAAGACAATACTGTTAATCAACTTAATCTTTTAACTTTATCCGACACGAAATTTGTAGTCGATTATTCTAACATTAAAATATCTAAAATATGTCTGATAAACAAAAAAGATTTGGCTTTAATTGACGGAAATAAAGCGATATATCTATACGCAAATAAAAAAATATATTGGAAAATAGATTTATTTTTACTGTTTACTTCAGAATACGAAGGCGGAATATTTTATTTGGATAGAAAAATATATTTGGATACTCCAGCTCTTATAAAAGAAAGCAGCGTATCGGAAATTATATCAAGCACGGTTTTATTTAGAATAGACGAAGATAGCGGAAATTTAGAATATTTGGTATTGCCAAAAGATATAAAATTCAAACGATTTACAACTATGTTTGGCTCTAAAATAATAGATTCTTCGGGAAATGTATTCGATGTTAGAAATAATAAATTGCAATTATTTCCGTTGAAATTATATAGATAAT
>CAZRYV010000159.1:0-5238 GCA_964604385.1 uncultured Brachyspira sp. | reverse complement strand
TTATATTACACAAAAAATTATATATACATAAAATATATAAAATGATATAATAATCGCCACTTAATTCTGACTTTAAAATTTACGGAGGTATTAAAAATGAGAATAATTATTACAGACGAAAGCGTTTATGAATGGGCGGCTTATTATACGGCAAAATGCATACTCGATTACTCCGATAAAAATAAGCCTTTTGTTTTGTCTTTTCCAGTAAGATATATAGATAAATCATATTATCAAAAACTTCTTTCTTTTTATAACGACAATATAATTTCGTTTAAAAATATTCATATAGTTTCTTCGGGAGAATATATAGATTCTAATATATCACAAAAATATTTGGAGGATAATTTTTTTAAGTTTATAGATTTGCCTAAAGAAAATATTCATCTATTCGACAGTTTCGTTTCCGACAGAAAAAAAGAAGCGAAGAGAATTGCAAATTTGATAAAAGATTTGGGAGGAATAACCTTACTTATAGACACTTTGGCTGAAGACGGAAGTTTTTTGCTCAATACTCCAAGCTCTTCTTTGGAAGGAAGCGTTAGAGATAAGAGAATAAGCGAAATAATAAGAAATTACGAGGCGAAGAAAATAGGAATTACGGCGGAATCTTTTCCTAAAGAAGGATATACTTTGGGTTTTGAAGAAGCTTTCGATTCTAAATATATACTCGTTATAGCGAAAGGCTACGAAGTTTCGGACGCTTTATCGCATTGTGTGGAAGGCGAAATTAGTCAATTTTATCCTTCTTCCATATTGCAAAAACATAAAAAATTAATAATCGTTTCTGACGAGGAGGCGAGCGAAAACTTAAAAGTAAAAACCTATAAATACGCTAAAAGTTTGGAAAGCAAAAGTTTGCATCCAAAAGAATTGATTAAAGGATTATATAAATCCTATTATGCTTTAACCAATATAAAAATATTTGACGGAGAAAAATTTATAGAAGGATATTGCATAGTTATAGAAAACAATATTATAAAAAGCGTGGAAAAAGAAATAGATGTAGACGCCGTTATAACGAGAATAGATTTAGGAGGAAAAATCGTAGCGCCGGGATATATAGATTTGCAAGTAAACGGAATAGGAGGATACGATATAAATCTTTATCCCACTGTCGAAACTTTGCAAAACATGAGCGAAGTTTGTCAGAGATACGGATGCACTTCGTATTTGCCTACCATAATAACCAATGACGATAATCACATGCTTAAAATAATAGATTTATTTAACAATATAGAAGATTTGTCGGTATTTGGAGTTTTGGGAATACATTTTGAAGGACCTTATATATCGCATGAAAAAAGAGGAATACATAACGATAAATATATAAGACATCCCGATAAAGATATGATAGATAAAATAAACGCTTCAAAATGCGTTATGATTACAGTCGCTCCCGAAACGGTTGACGGAAATGTTATAGAGGTTTTTGCAAATGCGGGAAAAGTGGTTTCCGCCGGACATACAAACGCTACTTATAACGAAATAAAAGAAAAAATACCTTATGGAATAACTTTTGCCACGCATCTATTTAACGCCATGAGACCTTGGGGAGCGAGAGAACCCGGAGCGGTTGGGGCGGTTTTGGAAACTAAAAATATATATGCAGGTTTAATATGCGATGGAGTTCATTGCGATTTTGCTTCTATAGAACTCGCTTATAAATTGAAACCGGGACATATATGCATAGTAACGGACGCTATTCCTCCCGCAGAAGCTCCCGATATAAAAGAATATATGTGGGCTGGGAAAAAATTACATAGAGACGGGAAAAGACTAATAGACGACAACGGAACTTTGGGAGGCTCTTCGATTACAATGAGTCAATCGGTTAGAAATGTAGTCAATCAAGTCGGCGCCACTTTGGAAGAGGCTTTGAAGATGGCTTCGCTTTATCCCGCTCAAGCTATGAAGATAGACAATAGATACGGAAGAATAAAAGAAGGATATATTGCCGATTTGGTTGTTTTGGATGAAAAATTAATCGTTAAAGCCGTAGTATTTAAGGGAAATTATAAAGAATATAATTACGATTATGATTGGGAAATTCATACATAAATTTTAATTTTATAATATAATTTTGATTCATAATTTATTTATAATTTTCAAAATGGATTAAAAATGAATTTAAGGAATTTATAATGAATAAAGATTTTTTTGATAAAGATTTTTTAAAAAAAGCGAGAGAGGTTTTTAATAACGAGGGATTTCTATCTTTCACCGGCATGAAATTGGAAAGTATAGAGAAAGGAAAAGCCGTATTATCCTGCGAAAATAAAAATGAACTTGCACAAAGCGCGGGTTATATGCATGGCGGAATGGTAGCGTCAATATTGGATACCGCCGGAGGATTCGCCGCTTTTACCTTAATTCCTCAAAATTGTCGTATAGTCACTTCCGAATTAAAAATTAATTATCTGCGTCCCGTTATTGCAAAAAAAGTAATCGGGATAGGAGAAGTTATAAGTCAAGGGAAAAAGTTAATAGTAGTGGAAGCGGTTTTAAAAGACGAAGACGATAATATGCTTGCCAAAATGATGGCTACGATGTTCGTTATAGAAGACGCTAAATAATTTAAAATATTTTTGTTTTTAAATATTTTAAATTATTTTTAATTTTTTGTTTTTAAATTTATTGTTTTAAAATTTTTTTAAAAATTCTTTGAAGGAGCAAACATGAAAATCGGATTTATCGGAGTGGGTTCTATGGGAGGCGCTTTAATAGAAGGTTTTATTAAGGCGGGAATCGACAAAAAAAATATAATTGCGAGCGTAAAAACCAAAGAAAAAAAAGAATCGCTTGAAAAAAATATCGGAATTAAAGTTTATAACGACAATAAAAAAGTAGCGGAAAAATCGGATATATTATTTATTGCCGTAAAACCTTATATGTTTGAAGATATTTCAAAAGAGATAAAACCGCATATAAAAATGGACGCCACAATAATAAGCGTAGCAGCTTCAATAACGAGTAGCGATTTAATAAAATTATTTGAAACCAAAAAAGTAATTAGAATTATGCCGAATACTCCCGTTAAAACTTGCAACGGATTTATAGCGATAGTCGAAACCGAAAACCAAACAGTTAAAAGCGAAATAGTCGATTTGCTTAATAAAGTTGCAATGGTAAAAATTATTCCCGAAAATCTTATACATTCTTTTACGGCTATCGCGGGATGTTCTCCTGCTTTTTTATATATCTTAATAGAAGCTATGAGCGAGGCTGGAGTAATAATGGGAATCGACAGAAAAACTTCCATAGAAACGGCGGCGCAATTATTTAAAAGCGTTGGAACTATGGTATTGGAATCGGACAAGCATCCGGCGGAGCTTAAAGATGCAGTATGCACTCCGTCAGGTTTAACCATAAAAGGCGTGGAAAAATTGGAAGAAAAAAATCTTAGAAGCGGACTTATAGAAACTATACTTGCAAGTTATAATAAATCTATAGAAAGTGAGAGAAAATAATATTTTGACAAACGAATAATTTTTATTATAATATAATTTCAAATATAATTTTAAATATAACAATAACATGGAGAGACAATTATGAGTTTCAGAGAAAACAGTTCTTTAAGAAGCGATAGAGTATTAAAGGGAGACGAAAGAGCGCCAAATAGGTCGTTATTCTATTCTATGGGTTATACGGACGAAGAGCTAAAAAGACCTCTGATTGGAGTTATTTCCGCATACAGCGAAATTGTTCCGGGACATATTCATTTGGATAAACTTTCACAAGCAGTTAAAACGGGAGTGCTTATAGGAGGAGGAACGCCGATACTTATGCCTTCTATAGGAGTTTGTGACGGAATCGCCATGGGACATTTGGGAATGAAATATTCTTTGCCTTCGAGAGAGCTTATAGCGGACTCGGTTGAAAGTATGATAGTGGCTCATGGACTTGACGGAGTAGTTCTTATACCGAATTGCGATAAAATAGTTCCCGCAATGATAATGGGACTTTTAAGAATGAATATACCGGGAATAGTGATAAGCGGAGGAGCGATGCTTCCCGGAAATCATAACGAGGAAAAAATAAGTTTATCGAGCATATTCGAAGCGGTGGGAGCAAAAAAGGCAAATTTAATAAACGATGAAGAACTTGAAGATTTCGCTCAAAATACATGTCCAAGTTGCGGTTCATGCGCGGGAATGTATACGGCTAATAGCATGAATTGTCTTTCCGAAGCTTTGGGAATCGCTATGCCCGGAAACGGAACTATTCCGGCGGTTTACTCTGCGAGAACTTCGCTTGCAAAAAAAGCGGGAATACAAGTGATGGAATTATTAAGAAAAAATATAAAGCCTTTGGATATAATAACTTCTGAATCTTTTAAAAATGCTTTGGCTGTTGACATGGCTTTGGGATGTTCCACAAACAGCGTCTTGCATTTGCTTGCTATAGCGAACGAAGCGGGAATTCCGATAGATTTAAAAACTATAAACGAAGTAAGTGACAAAACTCCAAATTTATGTCATTTGGCGCCAGCAGGACAAAATTTTATAGAAGATTTATATAAAGCAGGCGGAATACCAGCCGTTATGAAAGAACTTGAAAAAGGAGGATTTATAAATACCTCTCTTATAACGGTTACGGGAAAAACAATTTCGGAAAATATAAAAAATGCAATTAATAAAAATAATAAAGTTTTAAGAAATATAGAAAATCCTTACAGCAAAACGGGAGGAATAGCGATTCTTTGGGGAAATATCGCAAAAGACGGATGCGTGGTAAAAAGGTCGGCGGTTGCAGATGAAATGCTAGTTCATAAAGGTCCAGCAAGAGTATTCGAATCCGAAGAGGAAGCCATAACTTCGATATATGCGGGAAAAATAAATAAAGGAGATGTTGTGGTTATAAGATACGAAGGTCCTAAAGGCGGTCCCGGTATGCGAGAGATGTTGAATCCAACTTCGGCTTTGGCGGGAATGAAATTGGATAAAGATGTGGCATTGATAACGGACGGAAGATTTTCGGGAGCATCGAGAGGAGCTTCGATTGGACATGTTTCTCCCGAAGCCGCAAGCGGAGGCGAAATAGCCTATATAAAAGAAAACGATATTATAAGCATAGATATTCCAAATCATTCCATAAATCTTGAAATCTCCGAAGAAGAAATGGAAAAGCGAAAAAAAGAAATTTCTATTAAACCGTTGGAAGAAATTAAAGGTTGGCTTGGAAGATATAGAAAACTCGTTCAATCTGCAAATACGGGAGCGATATTGAAATAATATT
>CAZRYV010000158.1:1462-5244 GCA_964604385.1 uncultured Brachyspira sp. | reverse complement strand
CTGGTTTTTGATTTATTATAAACATATTGAAAAGAATTATACAATATTTTTAATAATATTGCAACAGTTAAAAATAAAAAAATTAAAATATAAATTTCATACTTGTCTAATTTATATCATAAAACCCATTTTCATCGACATTTCCAAAACAATTATGACATTCGTATTTAATATTGCTATTTAAAATATTGCCTTTCTCGATTTTTATTACCCTATCGACTATTGGGAATATATGACAATGCGTTACTATAAGCATCGTTAAATGAGGATATAATTTATGCATTTTAGTAATCATATTGCTAACTCTACAAGCGGTGTTAAAATCTAAATTGTTTATAGGCTCGTCTATTAGAAAAAGTTTTGAACCTTCCGCCCTAACCAAAGCTGATAATATTGAAAGCAGTCTTTTTTGTCCGCCGCTTAAGTTTATAGGATTTTCATTCATATAACTTTCAAATCCATATTCCATAAACATATCTTTAACTTTATCTATACTCATTTTATGTCCGTCAAATAAATCTATACTAGACGAAACTTCTTTAAGACAAGTATTTTCGCAAAAATTATCTGATTGACTAACATATCCGATTAATCGCCTAAAAAATTGTATATCTTTTTCTTTTAATAAATTTTTCGAATCGTATATAATCTCGCCGCTTAAATTCTTTACATTTTTTAAATTTCCAATAATAGACGACAATATCGAAGATTTACCGCTGCCATTTTTCCCAGATAATAATACTACTTCTCCTTCGTATAAATTAAATGATATATTATTTAAAACTTTATTTGATTTATAATCTAATGTTAAATTTTTAATTTCCAAAACTTTTTTATTATCATTCATAAGAAACTCCTATATTTTGTTTAATCTCATAATTTCTAGTATCGATATAGAAAAAGTCGGAATCAATAATATCGCCAATATTACAGATAATGTAAAAAGACTTATTAAACCGTTAAACATTATATTTATAATAATAACAAAAAATAAAAATACAAAAGACAATATAGAAAAAAATATAAAATCTTTTAGAACTTTTATTCTTATTATTTTCTTTTCACATCCTAATATAATAAGCGATTCGTATCTTTTGCTCTTATTTTTTCTAATAAAGATAATATAAAGAAATGTATAAAGAACGGATATAAAAAACATTAAAAATATAATATAAAAAGAAATTGAAAAATAATTTGTATTCTTTTTATATATCTCAAAATAATTTAATATCTTATTTGAATTTATTGTATTTTTAGATAAAAAAACCAATATTTGCGCCTTTATATTATCATAATAACTTTTATTAAAACCCATTAATATTATTCCGTAATTATTATTCACATCTATATCGTATAATCCATAAGAACTTTGAAATATATACTTGATTTTATTTTTAATATTTTGATTTAAAGAAATATTATAAAAATCTATATTATCTCCTACGGAAAGATTAAATTTTTTAGCTATATTATAAGATATTCCGACTTCATTTTCTTTCAATGATTCGTATTTTCCTTTTACAATATTATTTTCATTTATTAAAGATTCGTTATCATATATTGAATTAAGTTCCATTAATACAAAAGCGGATATTTTTTTATCATTTTCCGTATAAAATCTTGCATCCGTTCCATAGTAATAATAATCGTTACGGTTATATTCGCTGCCCGACAAAGCCACATAATCGTATTTACTCGAATTATTAAAATTTATTTGTCTGTAATGCTTTTCTATGTATAAAGAAACATAGCAGATTAAAATTAATAATATAAAAATTATAATCAGATTATATTTCATAAATACTTTATTTATTATTTTTCATATTATATTTAATTTTCTTCTTTAATTCTTTTCATTTCATATACCGCTCTATCGTTCAATAAATTTATCTTTTTAGTATTATTATAATAAGTAAAAATAATCGATATAACTTCAAATAAAATTATTAAATTAATTGGAATAAATATATTTCTATACGGAATATAATATTGAATATTAAAATTAATAATTTTTATAAAAATAAAATTAGAAAATACGGAAATTATAATAGATATAATAAACAATATGGAATAATAATTTTTTATGTTTTTAAAATTTTCTCCTTTAATTAATCTGTTATAAAAATAATCTTTGTTCTTTGCTAACAAATAATTATTGATTAATATTATAAGAATAAAAACCAAAATTATTCCTAACGCATATCTAAAAGTATTCAATATATATTCGCTTTCTATTATACTCATATCGCTTTCAGATTTTATATTTAAATCTGTTATTTCATTTGCATAATTTCCAGATTCTATCGATTTGCGATGAATATTATAAGATTCTTCGGTATTAAAATTATCTCTCGATTTTAAACGCCCTAAAGGTTTATATTCCTGCGACAGATAGTTTCTGCATAATACTACATCTTTAGCCTTTATAAACGCTCCAGAATATCCTATATCTCTATTTAAATATTCGTTTTTCCATATGGACGCTTCTGCTCCATTATTATAATATAAATTTTCTTTATATATGCCGTTAATATTAAATTCAATTTTTACTCCGTTAATCGAAGTATAAAAAATATCGTTTAATTCTGCCTTTGTATCTTTAATAAAAGAATAATCTACATAAATAAAATTGTCGTTTTCTTCGGATGCATTTATAATTCTATTGTCGTTATAAATATATTTTAGCTCTTCCAAACTATCAAAAAATATAATATTAGAATCTCTACCATAATCTTTGGTTAAAGTTAAATTCGCATAGTAGTAAGGAATAACTTCTTCTATAAAATCCAAATTCTTAAGCTCGTTTATTTGATTTTTGGAAGGACTCGGAATATCGAAATCAATATTAAGATTGTTATAAAAATCAGAATATGCATATCTTTTGGATTGATAATTTATAAACGGCGACATAAAAACGAAAGCGTTTATTAAATTAAGCGCTATAATTACAACCGATAAAACAAATATATTATTTATAATTCTCTCTTTCATAAATTTTCCTATTTTACAAATATTATAGTATTCACTCTATCGTATTGTTCGGCTATATTATCGTCGAATATAAGGTCAACCGATATTTCGGATTCTTTATTTGGTATAAACTGAAAAATTAAACTTTCTTGCTTTTTCAATTCCTTTTCTTCAAGCGATATTGGTATTTGAAATGGATAAGTAGTAACGCCCGATATTTCATCTTTCAAAGAAGTAATTTTAGTTCCGTTAATATATCTTGCATCAACCGAAGTTATATTCGGTATTATAAGCTCACCACTTATAAAATGCAGTTTAGTTAATTCATCCTTTGCAATACCTACACCACCACCCAAAGCTCCGCCTGCAATTAATGTAAAAATTGCTATTACCGCTTTAACTGCCACTGCTACCACACCTGTCGCTATAGCTTTAGTTGCTCCTCCTAATATTGCTCCTGCTAATATACCTACAATACTTCCACCACCGGGAAAAGTTATTGTCCCTATAACTAAACCTAAAATAGCTCCTACTATAACAAATATAAGCATCAAATTAGATTTTTCTTTTTTTACTTCTATACTCAATCTCATATAAACGGTTTCGCCGACTTTAAACTCTATTTTGTTGTCTCCGTAAGTTTTGCCTCCATCGTCGCTGTAAGTGAATTTAGTTTTGACTTCATAATTTTTTTGATTTTTTGCCTCTTTCTTTTTTTCTTTAGAGTCATTTACAATCTCAACATTATCGCTTTTTTGGGCTTCCGCCTGCTTTTTTTCTTTTTTCTCTTTAGAACATTGTATAGATATTAA
>CAZRYV010000158.1:0-1362 GCA_964604385.1 uncultured Brachyspira sp. | reverse complement strand
GGGCTTCCGCCTGCTTTTTTTCTTTTTTCTCTTTAGAACATTGTATAGATATTAAACTAACAACGCCTATAAGTAAAATAAATAAAATTTTCTTTTTCATTTTTATTCTCCTTGATTTTTTATATATTCTTTTATTTTATTTACTATAATATTTCTATATGGAAGTTTATTGGCTAAATCTAAAGGAGAAAATCCCCATGCATTTTTTGTAGTAAAATCTACATTTTTATACGACAAGAATAGATTATATAAAGGTTCTAATTCTATATCAGTATATTTCATATTGAGAACCCATTGAAAAGCCAATCTATTTTTATTATCTAATACATTAATGTCTACACCCAAATCTAAAAATCGTTTACACAATTTAGTCGTTTCGATTATATCATGTTCTTCTCGTGCCAAGAGTATATGCAATACGGTATTTCCTTCCTCGTCTTGCATTTTAACATCCACTCCTTCGTCTAATAAAAAATTTGATATTTCATATCTTGTATCTAAATCGTTATTCATTATAGAATAGAATATTAAACTTGTTCCATAAAATAATTTTTTATTATCGCTCTTCTTATATTTTTTATAAAATTCGTCTTTATTTTTAGTTTTTGCTATAATGTCTATTTCCATTTATTGTTCCTCCTATTTTTTATTTAAGGCGCTTCAAATTTACCACTTCTATTAATAGATGGCAACTCTGGTCTATAATTTTTAGGGTCGTTATACATATCAAAAAATTCTTTCTTTGTTATCTTTCCTCTTCTAAATCTATCAACCAGTTTTCTATATTCTTCTCCCGGTTTATGTCCCATATCCCAAACATCTTTTCGAGGCATTCCCGGTTTCCAATCTATTATATCTCCCGTATTAGGGTCCCTAACTTTTCCATCTGGACCTTTAGCGTTATTCCATACTTCCTCTACAACTCCTTTTCTATATGTAGGTCTATGTTTTATCAATTTCTTTCTATACTCAAATTCTTTATACCCACTTAATACTCCTGTAATAGCGCCCGTAATCGCGCCATACATAAAACCGTCAGCGGCGCCTTCGATTGCATATTTTTGCCAACCGTCTATTTTTCCGCCGTTTAATGCTATTTGCGTAAGCGAATTAATAGCCGCTCCACTCGGCGCTCCAATTGCCGCTCCTTTCACAGCTCCCTTAAAAGAACTTAAAAATACGATATGTAAAGGTGTGTCTATAGTAGCCACCGACAAAACAGCCGTAATTATTATAACGCTCGTTCCTACGGCAAATTTAGTTATAACGGGTGTCCAGTCGATATCCTGCCAAAAATCATCCGAATATTCTTTATTTTTAATATTTCTTTCTAATTCTTCTATTGTGGATACTTCGGCTATA
>CAZRYV010000157.1:0-5248 GCA_964604385.1 uncultured Brachyspira sp. | reverse complement strand
AATGACCCATTGATAAATGCGTATAGGAAGAAGGAATGGAATGAATATTTCCATAATGATGAGTTGACAATAGAAAGAGAAAAAGGCAGAGAAGAAGGAATAGAACAAGGCATAAGAGAAAATAGTTATACAATAGCAAAAAATCTAAAAAAATCAGGGTTGGATATAAAATTTATAAGCGAAAATACGGGATTGAGTATAGACGAAATCGAAAAACTTTAAAGTTTAAATAATAAAATATAATAATATTATGTATAGAAAATATTTATTACTTTAATTCTTAACCTAATAGAAAGCGCATAACAAATTAAATTATATTCCAATACACTTTCTATTTCCAACTGCTGAATAATATTTAGTATTTCTATAATAAAAAGTGATTTTTTTAATATTATTCTTAATACAAATTTTCGGGATTAAGACATTTTAAACTATCGACGACAAAAATTCCGTTTTTTCTTATCAAGATATCGTCAAAATAAATCTCGCCTCCGCCATAATCTTCGGTTTGAATGCAAACTAAATCCCAATGAATGATTGATTTATTTCCGTTCGGCGCTTCGTCGTAGCAGGAACCCGGAGTAAAATGAAAACTCCCCATTATTTTTTCGTCAAATAAAATATCTTTCATCGGTTTGGTTATATACGGATTAACTCCCAAAGAAAATTCTCCGATATATCTTGCGCCTTCATCCGTATCCAAAATTGAGTTTATTCTTTTAGAGTCGTTTGCTGAAGCTTTTATAATTTTACCGTCTTTAAATTCGAATTTTATATTCTCGTAAGTAAATCCATCGTTATAAAGCGAAGGAGCGTTATAGGATAAAATTCCGTTTACCGATTCCCTAACTGGAGCGGTAAAAACTTCCCCGTCAGGAATATTTCTTTCGCCCGAGCATTTAATCGCATTTATATTCTTTATCGAAAAAGTTAAATCTGTTCCCTCGCCGACTATTTTTACTCTGTCCGTTCTTTCCATAAGTTCCGCTAAATTATCCATAGCCTTTGACATTTTGGAATAATCCAAATTGCATACTTTAAAATAAAAATCTTCAAAATCGTCAGTGCTCATAGAAGCCTGCTGCGCCATAGAAGGAGTCGGATAATTGAGTATAACCCATTTGGTATTTTTTACTCTCTCATGCATATGAACGGGATTTGCGTAAAATTTTTCGTATATTTGATTATTCTCTCTGCGAACGGAAGAATTTTCGGCGTTATTTGAACCTCCCCATATTCCGATATAAGCGTCCATTTTTTGCATAAGCATTAAATCGGTTTGAGCCCATAATTTTATCTGTTCCTCATTGCAATCTTTTAGCAACTCTCTCATTATTTGCGGATTATGATTCCATACGAAAGGATTTCCACCCGCTTTGTAAATTTCTTTTATTAAAGCCGTCACCAAATTATATTCTTCATTTTCTCCATAAACTTTTATTAAAACATTTTCATTTTTTTTAACTTTGCAGGAATAGTTTACCAAACTTTCTGCCAATTTATTTATTCGTATATCTTTCATTTTTACTCCGATAGAAATTTTATATATTAATAATCGTATTTTTAATTATATAATTAAATCGTATAATTATTTATTAATCAAGTAAACGCCATCATATTGAATACCGTTTTCTTTTAAAATATTTGTTAATTTTTCCTCTAGTTCAATTTTGGATTCCCAAGTTAAACCACATCCGGCTGATATTTCGCTTGGAATTGAAATTATTTTTCCAAAAATGTTATTTTCTTTAAATAATTTTTCGGCTCGCAAAACATCCGTTGTTGTATTAAAAGTTATTATAAGTCTTTTTTCTTGCATAAAAATATCTTTTTTATTATTGTCTGTTATTTGTATATTATTTATATATTATAAAAAATTACTATTTGTTTTTATTAAATCCTATAATCGCAGCTCCAATCGCTCCGGCATATTGTCCCCTTCCATCCGTAATTACTTTACCGCAAAGCGATTTTTCCAAAACTTTTACTAAATGTGGAAATATGCATAAGCCTCCTGTAAGAAAATAATTATCGTCTTTAAACTTTCCGCATAATGAAGCTACTTTATTAGCTACGGACGAGACTATAGCGTAAGCGATTTCTTCTTTATTTTTTCCTGCAGATTTAAGGCTTATAACTTCCGTTTCTGCAAATACGGTGCAAGTGGAACTTATGGATATGTCAGTAGATTCGCATTTTTCAGCCTCGTTAATCAAATCGTAAATTGAACATCCGAGAGAATTAGCCATTAATTCTATAAATCTTCCAGTTCCAGCCGAGCATTTATCGTTCATAATAAAATTGTCAACTTTACCGTTTATTATCTTTATGATTTTAGTATCTTGTCCGCCGATATCTATTAAAATTCCGTTTGCATCATTAAATAAAAAATTAGCGCCTTTGGCATGACAGGTTATTTCGGTTATGGTATCGTTTGCATATTCTATAGCAACTCTTCCGTATCCCGTTCCTATAAAATAAGAATTGTCTTTGTTAATATTTTTTTCTTTTAATGTTTCCAATATTTTTGAAGAAGTTTCCACTCCCGACCATCCCGTAGGAATCATAAATAATTCTATGAATTCATTTTTATCGCCGTCATATACAGCGACTTTTGAGGCGGTTGAACCTATATCTATTCCAACATAATACATTTTTATTCCTATTTATTTTTGCTACTATTTTTTAAATTTAGAACTTATATCTTTAACAGCCTCTATTCCTTTTTCGATTTCTTCGAAAGTGTTAAAATAAGAAAAACTAAATCTCACTATTCCTTGATTTACCGTTTCTAAAGCTTCATGCATTAAAGGAGCGCAATGAGCTCCCGGTCTAGTGGCTATATCATAATCGTTTGCGAGCATATCCGATATTTTTGAAGAATCTATTTCCCCTATATTCAATGCCACTATTGACACTCTATTATATGTTTCGTAATTTCCATAAAATTTTATATTTTCAATATCCTTTATAGAATCGTAAAAATAACGGCTTAATTCTCTTTCATGATTCATTATTTTTTCTAAAGTTTCGTTTTCTATAAATTCTAAAGCCGCATCTAATCCAGCTATTGAATGTCCGTTCAAAGTCCCAGCTTCTAACCTTGTAGGCATGTTTTCGGGATGAGTTTTAGAATAACTTTTGATGCCTGTTCCTCCAGTCTTTAACGGTTTTATATACAAATCTTTTCTTACGCATAATCCACCCGTTCCTTGAGGTCCCATTAAACCCTTATGTCCGGTAAAACATAAAACATCTATAAAATTACTCTTAACATCTATCGGCACACAGCCAGCCGTTTGAGAAGCGTCTACTATAAATAATAATTTATATTTTTTAGCTATTTTTCCTATCAAAGATATATCCAAAATATTACCGATAACATTTGAAGCATGAGTGCAAATAATCGCTTTAGTATTTTCTTTAACGCTATTTTCTATTTCATTATAATCTATATTTCCTTTTTTATCTGCTTTTATAATTGTAACTTCCGTTCCGATATTTTCCATTTCATAAATAGGTCTTAATACGCTGTTATGTTCAAAAGAAGTCGTTATAATATGGTCGTTTTTATCAATCAAACCTTTTATAGCAATATTAAGCGCTTCCGTAGAATTATTGGAAAAAGCTATACAATTAGGACTATCTGCATTAAATAATTTTTTTAACCTTTCCCTTGCCGATAAAATAACCCTTTCGGAATTTATGGATAATTTATGCGAGCCTCTCGATGCGTTGGCAAAATTATTTATAGCGTTATATACGGCTATGGCAACCTCTTTAGGTTTTTTTAAAGTGGTTGCCGCATTGTCAAAATAAATCATAACATTTCTACAAACGCCTCAAGCCTAGTTCTAAGCTGTCCCGCATCGCTATTAGAATAATTGGTTTCTATAGCCAAATAAGATTTGCCGCAGCTTTCAACCGCTCTTCTAACTTTTTCGGTTTCTATGGCGTATGTATGACAAGCCGTAAGAGTGACATCGACAACTCCGTCTACGCTATAATCCTTTATATATTCCTTTATTCTGTTCATTCTGTCGTCATTAGGCGTCATTATAGAACAAGGTATATTTAAATATCTTTCCGCTATAGCGTCTATAGGTTCTTTGCTTTCATCCACTAACATTTCAAAATTTTTAGTTCCTATACAATTTTCAAAACATACTACCGAACTTCCGACATCTTCAAGTTGTTTTACAATTTTATCGACAAGTCCTCCCGTAGGGCAACCCGTTATTAATATTCTTGGAGTTCCTTTTTTAAATGGAGTTTCTCCTTTATTATATTTTTCTTTTAAAGAATTAGTTAATGATTTTATTTCGTCTATATAAATCTTTTTATCAAATTTGAAATTGGAAGAATTCAAAGTTTCATGCATATCGCTTCCCTTTATAGGAGAAGGATTAAGTTTAGCCAAATTAAAAAATTCTTTTACGGCTTTTCGCTCTTCATTGCATAATTTAATCGCATCTTTTATTTTATCTTCCGTTATTTCAACATTAAATTTTTCCTCTAATTTTTTTACAAGCTCGACAAGTTCGTTTTTCCAAAGCGCCATAGAAAAATTATTTTTAGAATGAGGCAGTTGCATAACATAAGTGTCTTTTATCTCTCCTAACAGTTCATACATTTTCTTTTTAGCGTCGCAAGTAGTCTCGCCTATTATCATATCAGAAAAATACATATAAGGGCATTTATCGGTTATTGCAAAACCATAACTTGATTTTACCAAAGGGCATAAATTCTTCGGCAATATTTTTTCTGCATCGGGAACGGTTTCATCGCTAGTCGAACATAATGAAACCGATATCGCATCCGCGGCGTATATTAATTCTTTCGGCGTATAAGTGCAAAAAGTTCCAACTACTTTTCTTCCTCTATCTTTTTCTTCTTTCATAGTAAGAAAACCTTTTTTGCGAGCATCGTTAAACGATTCAAAAATATCTGGTAATTTATTAGACATATAATTTCTCCTAATTATTTTAAATTATTTTTTAATTATTAAAGATTTATTAAAATTGATTTTCTGATTCTATAAACTATAGAAATTTTTAGAGTCTCTGCTTTGTATGTTTCTTTGACAAATATGATATTGAAACTATTATTTTTGAAATTGAAAAATATTTAATCATAATATTAATACCTCAAAATTACATAAATATCAAGGCTTTATTATTATATGATATTATATAACATTTTTATTATTTTTCAAGTATATTTATTAATATCTTAATATATACAAATT
>CAZRYV010000156.1:0-5297 GCA_964604385.1 uncultured Brachyspira sp. | reverse complement strand
CTTAAACCCGTGATTTCGCTTATTAGTTTAATATCCATATTTTTATTTTTCATTGCTTTGGCAATTGAAATCGCTTTATTTTCTTCTCCCTCTATTTTACCTTTCTCAATTCCTTTCTCAATTCCCTCTTCAAAACCTTCTTTTCGTTCCCTTGCCAACATCATTTTTTGTCCTAATAAAAATGCATCTCTAGCGTCATAAGCCTGCATTAATCTATCATCCGATGTAAATCGTTTATATTCTTCTATTACTTTTGTCATAATCGGATTAGCCTCCTTAAGTTCATTTTCTATCGCCTCTAAATTTTTGCTTGTAAAGAATTTCATCCAAGTTAATAATTTGTTTTTCTTTAACTCTTCAATAGTAGAACTTTCAACTATACTGATAAATCTTCTAACTTCCAAAATATGCATTTGCATCATATCTAAATTGATATCATGATTTTTCGTGTCGATTAATTTAAAACAACGATGCGCTTTGCCTTTATCTCCAAAATCCAAATTGAAGTTTAATAAATTGATACTGATAATTCTCGGCAGATTTTTATAATCTTCGCCTTCTTTCAATTCGTTTACAATATTTTTTGAAACATAATAAAAAATTCTTTTTACGAAATCCATATTTCCGCATAATTGAACTTCGATTATTACCGTTTGATTGTCTTTAGTTTTTGCTTTAATGTCGATTATCGATTCTTTTAAATCTATATTTTCTGCCAAATTATACGGCGTTATTATTTCCAAATCTTTAACTTCTTCAAAATCAAAATCTCTTAAAGCGGCATTAACCATATCTTCAAGCATTTTCTCGCTTCCGTTTTTACCAAGAAGATATCGGACAAATAAATCGTTGAGTTTGTTAATTTCTTTTATCATAATTTCTTCTCATAATTATATTATAACAAAAGATTTTTATTTGTCAAAACGCTTTTAATAATTTATATTATTTTATCTATACTTCTCTATTAAATCGTTTAGCGGTTTATCTAGGAGCATAAATTCTCCTTAACTAATATTATTTCTTATATATTCAATATCCGAAACGGCTTCTTTATACAACTCTTCGTATTTTTTCTTATCTTTAAGTTGTCTTTTCATCTCTTCTGCATCTGTTTTTATGGAACTTGAAGTATCTTTTATAAGGTTATTCTCCTGCTTCTCTAACCCTTCTGTTAACTTGTTAATTTGTTTGTCTAAATCTTTTGTTATATTATCTAATATTTCTGGAATAATTTTTACTTCAATCAATTTTTTTATTTCTTCAGCTGGAGCATTATCTTTCCCAGAGAATTCTTTTGTTAAAAAATCATTGTAATTATCTTTTAGCTCTACAGGAGAAACTGCCATATTACGCAAAACTTTTTTTAATGGGTAAAGGATATCATTTTTATTAAAATTTTTACCTTCAAATACATCGCTTAATTTCCTTACTAAGTCTTTAGTAAAATATTCTATATCGAAAATATTTTTACATGTTTCATTTAATTCTTCTTGACATTTTAAAATAATATTATTTATTTTTTCCATAACATCTTGAATTAAAATTGTCTTAACATATCCCCATTCTTTATTAAATAACCACCCAAAAAATCTTGATATTCCATCATACCACTCCTTACTTTCTACTCGCGCTTCTTTAATATATCTAAGCTCATTTATATCTTTTTTAAATTTAAGTTTTAAGTCGTTAAATTTTGATTGTATTTCGTAAGTTAGTTCATTAAAACTATCTTTTATTTCATTTTCTAATTCTTTCAATAAATTTTCCTGTTCTTCAACTTTCTCTTCCAAATATTTAATATCTCCGTTTGATAATTCTTCCTGTTTTCTCTTTACTTCTTCATGCAATTCTTCCATTAATTTTTTAAATTTATCTTCAAAACCCGAATATATTTCTTTTTTTCGTTCTTCAAAGATTTCTACTTTTTTTGAAACTATTTTTGGAATAATTTCATCGTTAAAAATTTTCATTCCGCTTAATTCTTTAAAGTTTTCGGCAGAGTCTATAAATTGAAATGCTCTCATAATATTATTTTTTATATTCTCTTCATTTTTTGATAATTTGCCGTAATGTTTATAAATATCATAACAAGCGGAACTTATATAATGAGGAGGATAAGCTTTTTCAAATATATCTTTTCTATCGCTATCTTTTATTCTCGATTTAAACTGCTTATTTAAAACATTTTTAACGCCTTCTTTTGCAACTTTAATATCTCCATTATATTTTTTACTCTCTCCGATTATACCGTTATCAAATTTACTTCCTATAACTACAACTTCCTTTATCCCCTCTTGCGGAAGCTGTTCTGAAAATAAACTTATATCTTGCGAATCAAAAAATTGTCCCGAAGGGCTTAATAAAAATACCACATCGCATTTTCCTAAAAAATTTCTAGTTAATTGTCCTCTACTTATAACAGGGTCGTTCAAGCCCGGTGTGTCGACTATATCAAAATCCTTTATAGCGGGTATATTTAAAAATATTTCTACATATTTTACTATAGGCATATATTTTCCTTTCGCTCCAACATAATCTTCAAGTTTATTTTTAAGGCTGTCTATAGTGTCTATGTCTTGCAGTTCTTCAAAATTATCGTTATTCTCGCTTTCTTCCAATTTATTTTTTAATTCGCTTTCATTCTTCTTAAAATTTTCATAAATTTCATAAAAAGCTTTTTCGCTATCGCTTAATCCAATACTATCTAATAATTGAATATCGTTTATCGTTGAAACGGATTTACCCATTTTTTCTAAGTTTTCTTTTCTTTTTTTTCTTTCAGTTTCAATTGCCATTTGGCATTTTTTTGCAGAATTTTCTATAATTTCCCAGTCTTTCAAACTAAAAAAATGAACTTTAGCCGAAATACTATCTGAATATCTTATTTTGGTAAGCGCCGCTGTCATAGGAGTCGCCGCTTTTGGAAGAATATCGTTACTATCGAAAAATAAAGCATTTAGAAAAGAGGATTTTCCAGCATTAACTTGCCCAACTATTCCTATTGTAAGAATTTTATCCTCGCTTTCAAGCCTCTGATAATTTTCCAAATAATTTTTAAAGGCATTTTCAGTATCTCCCAATATCGATTTATCCAAAATATCGATATAATTTGGATTTTTTAATTTATTAATTAACTCTTCGATTTTTTTATTTTTTTCCATTTTATCATCCCTCGCTTTTAATTTTTTATAATTTTATTGATTTGATTTATTATTTAAATATTTTTTGCAGCATCTTAAATATATTACCTATACCATATTGACTATTTTTAGGCATATCTAGTTTAGCCTCCTCCTCTTTTTTAAGTTTATTAAATGTTTCTTTATCGTTTAAATATAAAGAATCGCCCAATAAATCTATACATTTCCATTTAGCAGTTTCTAGTTCCGCTATAAATTTTTCTATATTATCTCTGTTTTGATTTACGCTTTTTAAAGAATCGTCTATAGATTTATTACCACTTATTTCTTTATCCAAAAAGTCCTTATTGACATCATTTAACGCTTTAGTATAATTGGATAAATCTTTTTCCATATTTTTATAATAATCCTTAAATTCATTAAATATTTTATATAACTCTTTCAAATAGTTTCGCTCTATGCTGTTATTCTTGCTTTCAAAAAACTCAAAAAGTTTTCTCTTGCCTTCTTGATAATATTCATCTTCAGGATATTTTGAAGAATAAACGACTATATCCTTATAATCTATTCCCATGTTGTCAAGTTGATTTTTGCTTTCCTCGACAATTTTTGTTCTTTCGCCTTGTTTTAAATCAGCCTTATTGAAAACGATTAAAATATCTTTTCCGTTTAATTCTTCTCTTTGAAGAAATTTTAAATCATTCGCTCTTATAATTCCGTTATCCATATTCACAACCCATATAATATTATCCGCTTTGATTATCCCTTTCATTGCCATATTGCTATCTTCTTCGTTTGCCGAATAGCCCGGAGTATCCAATAACGCTATATTTTTATATTTTAATTTTTCAGTATTAAGTGAAACATATTTTACCATATCCAAAATATTTTTATTGTTAGAAGTATCGTTTACGAAATCTTTTACAAATTCGTCATATTCTTTGAAAAATTCTTTTTTAATTTCAGTTTCGCCACCAAAGTTATTTTTTATAAATAGCCTCTCCTCTTCTCCATACGAAACAAAAGTATTAATTGCCGTAGTTGGTTCTATAGCAGTAGGCAATATATCTTTGCCCAAAAAAGAATTAATCATACTCGTTTTACCCGAACTAAATTGTCCGCATAAAGCGATTATATTTTTATGATAAAATAAAGGAAAATTAACGGCTTCCTCGATTTTATCCAAAAACTCATCGAAGTTTTTAAATAATTTTCCGCTTGGCAATTCGTATTCTATACATTTATTAATCAAATCGTTATATATATTTCGCATTTTATTAAAAGCTTCGATTGATTCGTTTTTTTCTGGTTTAGCTGCCAATACATTTGGAACCATTTTATGCTTCTTCATAGCTTTATCCTGTTTTACTAATTCTTTTAAAAGCTTTTCTTTAGTTTCTTCCAAGTCCATTTTAACATTATTATAAAGAGTATCTTTTTCAGAGAGTTTATCTTTATATTCTGCTAATTTGGACTCGATTTGTTTTATATTCGATAAAAGCTCTTCTATCGTTATCTTTTTCTCTTCTAAATCTTTATCTCTTTTATCTAATTCGATATTAGCTTTTTCCAAGTCCATTTTAACATTATTATAAAGAGTATCTTTTTCAGAGAGTTTATCTTTATATTCTGCTAATTCGGATTCAATTTGTTTTATATCCGATTCTTTTGCAAGAACGGTATTATTTAAAAGATTTATTTTATTTTTATATTTACAAATGACAATTATTAATATTGTAATCAATATAAAAATTAATATTAAAGAAAATATCAATTGAATATTCATTTTATTTTCTCCTTAAAGATTATATATTAAGTTTTTCTATTAGTTTTTCAGTTTTATCAATATCCTCTTTCAATATCTCTAATTTTTCATTAAATTCATTTTCCGAAATTTCTTTATCGTTTTTAGCCTTTTCCAAAGCCTCTCTTATATTAGTTTGTTCGTCTTCAAATTTTTCTCTTATCGCTTTTATAAAACTATCAGTTTGTTCGGATATAGAAACTTCAAGTTTATCTCTAACTTGTCGAAGAACATCGGGAATAACGCTTCCAAGTATTTGATTTTTTATTTCTTGATTGCGTGATTCTGCTTTAATCTGTTTAATAATTTTGCCTATCAATGGAGCAAAAGCTACCGCTAAAGCCGCAGCTATC